>NZ_VHLB01000008.1:0-158085 GCF_006547365.1 Myxococcus sp. AB056
GCGCGGTGGGCTCGGGGGCCGCGGCGGGGGTGTGCGTGCAGCCGGCCGACGCCAGTGCCGCGGAGAGGGTGAGGGCGCTCAGTCTCTTCAAGGGTGGGTTCCTCCGGGGTCCAAGGACAATGCCGGAGCGTCATGCCACATCCCGCCTGCCTCCGCCCGGTGCAAGCGGCCTTCCCTTGCCCGGACGCGGCGGCCGTGCCGACATCCAGGAGGAGGCCGACCCGATGACGGACCGTGAATGCGTGGAGCTGTTGCAGTGGGCCGCGCCCCGCCTGCGCCTTCGCTGGGAGGGCTTCCGGCGCGTCCGGGGGCAGGTGTGCAAGCGCATCGGCCGCAGGCTGAAGGCGCTGGGCCTGCCAGACGCGGGGGCCTACCGCGCCCGGCTGGAGGCGGTGCCCTCGGAGTGGGACGCGCTCGACGCGCTGTGCCGCGTCACCATCTCCCGCTTCTACCGGGACGCGCGCGTCTTCGAGGTGCTGCGCCATGACCTGCTCCCCGCCCGGCTGGAGTCCCTGCGCTCCCAGGGGGAGGCCACGTTGCGGGCGTGGAGCGCGGGCTGTGCTTCCGGCGAGGAGCCCTACACGCTGTCGGTGCTCTTCCAGTTGGGGCTCGAGCCTCGATTCCCGGGAGCGCGCCTGGCGTTGGTGGCCACCGATGCGGATGCGGGGCTGCTCGCGCGGGCGGCGCGGGGCTGCTATCCGCGCGGGGCCTTGCGTGAGCTGCCGCGTGCCTGGGCGGAGCGTGCCTTTCCGGGGCCTGGCGACGAACCGTGCCTTGCGCCGGAGTTCCGGCGGGCGGTGGACTTCCTCCAGCAGGACTTGCGCTCCCAGATGCCTGACGGGCCCTTCCACCTGGTGCTGTGCCGCAACGTCGCCTTCACCTACTTCGCGCCGCCGCTTCAACGCGAGGTCCTGTCACGGCTGGTGGCGCGGCTGGTCCCTGGCGGGCTGCTGGTGATTGGCGGCCATGAGTCCCTGCCCGAAGGAGACTTCGGCCTGACGCGCGCTGCCGGCCCGCTGCCTGTCTTCGCGCGGACAGACATCTGAGACCGCCGGGCTCTATTCACGAATTCGTCCGGTGCGAGCATTCTCCGTCGCTGGGCCGTGCTCCCCTGACGTGAGCGGGACAGAGGACTCGGGCCTGCGCGTGGCCGGAGGAATCCGAGGATGCGCACGAAGCTGTGGTGGAGCGTGGTGCTGGCGGCGTGTGCGTGTGGCGGCGCCGCGAAGACGGGCGACGAGCTCCGCTCACGGCAGGTGGGGCTGTCGCTCTCCGCCACGCCAGGAGACGCCCGGGGCACCTTCGTCCATGAGGACGAGACGGTGACGTTCTCCTCCCGCGAGGTGGAGCCCGGGGTGTACCGGCTGGAGGTCCGGCTGCGCGGGTTGACGCTCACCGGGTTGATGGAGCCGGCCCTCGGCGTCTCCACGCTGGATGGTTTCGCGGAGGCGAATGCCATGGACGCGCAGATGCGCGCCGCGGACCGCGCGCTGCTCACCGCCCTCTATCGCGAGCTCGATGCGGCGCTTCCCTCCGGAGACGCGGCGGCCCCCGCGGCGATGTACCTGCGCCGCGCGGTGAGTATGTGGTCCCAGTACCCGGACACCGTGGGGCTGCGGCGCGCGGTGATGGGTGAGAAGGGGCGTGGCTACACGATGTTGTGCAGCTATGCGCAGTGCAACGGGCGCAACTCGGGCAGCTGCGAGGGGCGCTACAACTGGTACGCCCACGCGACGCACGACTGTGACCGGGGCGGCTTCGACTGGCCCGGCAACCAGCAACTGGCCCAGCTCGGTGACCACTACTCCTGCAGCGGGGATGAGTTCTTTCTGGCCGGTGATACCTGGCACTGCGGTTCGCCCAACCACTGGCACCGGCCGAAGGTGGTGGGCAACTGCTTCGGGCGCTGCGGCAGCACGTGCGGTGGGGACACCCAGTACACGGTGGACGCCACCAACCACGACAGCTGCGTGCGCAATGGCCACATCCTGGTGAGCGGCTGGTGCAATGACCAGTTCACCGCCGCCGTGGATGACGAGCTGTTCGCCCCCAACTGCTACTGAGCCATGTCACGACAGCCCGCGCCAGTGAGGTGGATGGGGTGGCTGATGCTGGCCGCGCTCGGGTGTTCCTCCGACGCGTCGAAGACGCGGGCCGCGGAGGCCGTGGTGCGCCACTTCTTCTCGGCGCTGCCCGAGGGCGACTGCGAGGTCCTGGCACCGCTGCTGGTCACGGGAGGAAGCGCGCGACCGTGTGTGGAGACGGTGCGGGAGCTGCGGGGGCATGGCCTCACGCTGGTGGGGATTGTCGAATCGACGGTGGACGGGCGTGACGCCGAGGCCGTCCTCGTGCGGGCCCGGGTGGCCCATGGTGGACGCGAGCGTCCGGCACCGTGGTTGCTACGGGTGGAGCGCCAGGACGGCGACTGGCGGGTGCGCTTCTGAGCGCCGGGGCGGGGAGGGGGCCATGCGGATTCGTTACCGTTTGATTCTGACCGGTGCGGGCGTGCTCGCCGTGGCGCTGGGCGCCGTGGAGCTCTGGCCCCAGCCCGAGCCGGAGCCGCTGCCCGCCGCGCTGCTCGCCATGGCCGTGCCTCCTCCTCCGCCTTCGCCTCCACCCGCGCCGGCCCCCCGCGTGGTGCCGGTGGCGGCCCATACGGGGGCGCCGCCCGCTCCCGCGCCTCGGCAAGAGGTGCCCCAGGTCACGGTGGCCCGGATGGCGCCCGAGCCCGTGGTGCCCGAGCCAGAGGTGTCCTTTCCTCCCCCTCAGGACAACGACGACATCGAGCCCGAGCTGCCACAAACAGTCCAGTGGGAGCTGGAGAAGATGGCGCGGCTGGCGGCGCTGGTGGAGCGAGACGTGGTGCGGCTGGCGCGCGAGCGTGAGGACGCCGTGGCGCAAGGCGACGTGCAGCGGGGGGAGCAGATTGACGTGCTCCTTCAGCGCAACCTGGGACAGTTGCGCGAGCTGCACGACGAGGTTCGCAGGCTGGCCGAGGAGGTGAACGGCGTCGCCCCCGAGGAATGAGCGCGAGAGGGAACGAACGCCGCGGGTGGGCCATATCGCTCGCGCGGAGGTCCGGCCGCGGACTCATGAACGGGCGGGTTTTTCTCGCTGGTGAGCTGCACGAGCCCCGCCTCGAAGTCCGCGAGCGAGCGGGCCTCGTGGGCGATGCGGTGAGGGCTGGCCGCGTCGTCGCCTTCCTCGACAAGAGCGCGAGCCGTCGCCGTGAGGATGGCGTCGCAGGTGGCCTGTGCCCGGTCCTGACGGCGCCTTCCACGGCCCGGAGTCAGGACGCATCTCGCAGGGCTCCAGGCTGGAAGGGCCTCAGGCGCGGATGCTCGTCTTCCGTGCGCCCGCGCGCTTGTAGACCTTGCCCGCCTTCAGCGGGGTCGTATCGCCGCGGCCTGTCGTCTTCTTGGGGCGGCCCTCCTTGCGGTAGGCCACGGCGGCCGCGGACGGCAGTGTCTTGCGCCGCGAGGTGCTGCTCTGGCCGGGCTCCGGTTCGGGCAGCTTGCGGCTTTTCGCCGTGAGGCCCTTTCCTGGCGCGTGGCGGGGACTGACGCTGCGGTCCGCGAAGGTCCGTTTCCCCAGGGCCCGCCGGCCGCTCTTCTTTGCATGGTGCGTGCTGTCCGCGCTGGCGAGCTGCACGTCGGTGGGCTTGAGCTCCAACGTCGTTCCCTGCCGCTTCGCGCGCTTCACGCGCTCCGTCTGACTCTTCTCTGGCATGCGACCTCCAGCGAAACAGGTAGGAACGCCGGGTGGGGGATGCCAGGGAGCAATGGAGCAGCCGGGCCCCGGTGCCCAGGTCTGGTGGTGTCGTGGAACGCCCGTCATGGCATTCCGGGACGGGTTGCGGCGGCGCGCGGGGAGGTGCTCCGATGGTGGGGCCATGCGCCGCGCTCGAATCTCCTTGGACGCGCCGTACCTCTCGCCGGAGCCGGTCGAGTTCCGCATCGTCTGTCCTGGCTGCGGGCATGCCGTCACGGTGGGCGCCGAGGCACGCTGCATGAAGTGCGGCGCGAGCCTGGAGGCGGCCTTGAACGCCGCGCGAGGTCCGCCGCCTCCGTTGCCACCGCGCCGGTTGACCCGGGCACAACGCGCGGCCGTCTCGCGGCCCAAGCTGCACAAGCACTACGTCCTGGGAACGCTGGCCCTGTGGGCGGGGGTGATGCTGCTCCCGGTGGGACTGTTCTTCCTGTGGCCCCTGCTCCTGCAGTCCGCCATCTTCATCGGGATGGGGCTGTTGTTCCGGCGCACGAGCTGGCCGGTGGCACTGCGGCGCGAGCAGCAGCGCCAGTTGAAGGCATGGGTCTGGGGCTTGCCGGCCGCGGCTGAAATCACGCGGGTGGAGCGTCAGGTGGCGCCCACGCTACATGCCGGACGCCTGGTGCAGCTCGATTACGTCTTCACGGTGCATGGCCAGCGCGTCGAAGGGAGCATGCCTTCACCGCACGCGTCGGACCTGCTGCGGCGCCCGGGAGAGCGCGTGTGGGCCGTCTACGTGGCGGAGGACCCTGGCGCCAGCGCGCTGTGGCCACCGGGCCCTTGAAATGGGCACGGCCCTCGCCCGGAGGTCGCGGGGCGCGGGCCGCGTCACGACGTGTACATGCTAGCCGCCGTGAAGGGGCAGGCGCTTCTTCGGCCCGCCGAGGTGCTTCACGTTCATCTCGCTGGGGGCCTTCTTGCGGCCCTTGAGGGTGGTTGCGCGTCGCCGATGACTCTTGGGCTCATGTGCCTCGGCGGCGGGGCCCAGCGTCACGCGCTCCAGCGTCTTCTGCCGCCGCAGCGCGGCCGCGTCATCGTGGGGCATCGTCTTGCGCCCCTTGCTGGCCTGTACGCTCGGCTGGGCCCCGTGCGCGTCGACCCGCCGCCTGTTCTTGATGCCTGCCACTGTGGTCCGAACGGCCATGTTGCCTCCCTGCGGGTGAGGTAAGGACGGCGCCACGGCTTTTCCATCCCCCTCCATGGGACGGCGGAGGTCATTGCTCCCCCGCCTGCCGGGAGGAAGAGATGCCGCGCGCTGTCAGGACGCCTTCAATCCTTCCTTGTCGAATACCCCCCGGGGGTATATATCCGCCGCAGCAGGATACTCCCACCCAGTATGTCGTCGCCGCCATGCCCCACTCGCCGGAAGAGAAGAAGAAGGCGCTGCTCCGCGTCCGCCGCATCCGCGGTCAGACCGAAGCCCTGGAGCGTGCGTTGGAGTCCGGGGCCGAATGCGGCACGGTCCTCCAGCAACTCGCTGCCATCCGGGGCGCCATCAACGGACTGATGTCCGAGGTGCTGGAGTCACATATTCGGGAGGAGTTCGGTCCGGCGTCCGACGAGGATCCGCGCCACGCCCAGCGGGTGCGGGACATGACGACGCTGGTCCGCACCTATCTCAAGTGAGCGGGAGTCCCTGCCTTCATCCCCTAGCCCCAGGAGCATCCTCATGAAGTCCCGTGCCGCTGTTGCCTTCGAAGCCGGAAAGCCCTTGAGCATCGTCGAACTCGACGTCGCGCCTCCGCAGAAGGGCGAGGTCCTGGTCCGCATCACCCACACGGGCGTCTGTCACACCGACGCGTTCACCCTCTCCGGGGATGATCCGGAAGGTCTCTTCCCCGTGGTGCTCGGCCACGAGGGCGCCGGCGTGGTGGAGGCGGTGGGCGAGGGCGTGACGTCCGTGAAGCCCGGCGACCACGTCATTCCGCTCTACACGGCGGAGTGCGGCCAGTGTCTGTTCTGCAAGTCCGGCAAGACCAACCTGTGCGTGGCGGTGCGTGCCACCCAGGGCAAGGGTGTGATGCCAGACGGCACCACGCGCTTCTCGTACAATGGCAAGCCCGTCTACCACTACATGGGGTGCTCCACCTTCAGCGAGTACACGGTGGTGGCGGAGGTATCGCTGGCCCGCATCAACCCGAACGCCAACCCCGAGCAGGTCTGCCTGCTGGGCTGCGGCGTGACGACGGGCCTGGGCGCGGTGAAGAACACGGCCCGCGTGCAGGAGGGGGATTCGGTGGCGGTGTTCGGCCTGGGCGGCATCGGCCTGGCGGTCATCCAGGGCGCCCAGATGGCGAAGGCGGGTCGCATCATCGCCATCGACACGAACCCCGCGAAGTTCGAGCTGGCGAAGGCCTTCGGCGCCACCGACTTCGTCAACCCCAAGGACCATGACCGGCCCATCCAGCAGGTCATCGTGGAGATGACGGGCTGGGGCGTGGACCACTCCTTCGAGTGCATCGGCAACGTGGGCGTGATGCGCGCCGCGATCGAGTGCGCGCACCGCGGCTGGGGCCAGTCCATCATCATCGGCGTGGCCGGCGCGGGACAGGAGATCTCCACCCGTCCGTTCCAGCTCGTCACGGGCCGGACCTGGAAGGGCACCGCCTTTGGTGGCGTGAAGGGCCGCTCGGAGCTCCCCGGCATGGTGGAGGACGCGATGGCCGGGAAGATTCAGCTCGCGCCGTTCGTGACCCACACGCGTTCGCTGACGGACATCAACGAGGCCTTCGACCTGATGCACGAGGGCAAGTCCATCCGCACCGTCGTCCGCTACTGAGTCAACCGCCAACCCCTTCCCCGAGGCGCAGGACCTGCGCGTATCGGCCACGCACAGCGCCAAGGCGAAGGGCACCTTCCGGGAGGACTGGGATTATGGAACGCATCGAACACCACGCGAGTTTTGGCGGCCGGCAGGAGGTGTGGAAGCACACCTCCTCCGCGCTGGGCGGCGAGACGCGGTTCGGCATCTACCTGCCGGAGGCCGCGCTGCGCGGCGAGCGCTGCCCGGTGCTGTACTGGCTCTCCGGCCTGACCTGCACCGAGCAGAACTTCATCACCAAGGCGGGCGCGCAGGAGCACGCGGCGCGCCACGGATTCATCGTCGTCGCGCCTGACACCAGTCCTCGTGGCGACGCGGTGGCCAACGACGCTGCCTACGATTTGGGGCAGGGGGCGGGCTTCTACCTCGACGCCACGCAGGCTCCCTGGGCGCCGCACTTCCGCATGCAGGACTACGTGGCCCGGGAGCTCCCCGCGCTGGTGGAGCAGCACTTCCCGGCCACGGACGCGCGAGGCATCTTCGGCCATTCGATGGGCGGTCATGGCGCGCTCGTCACCGCCCTGCGCCACCCGGGCCGCTACCGCAGCGTGTCCGCCTTCTCTCCCATCGTCGCACCCTCACAGGTGCCGTGGGGCCAGAAGGCCTTCACCGCCTACCTGGGCGACAGCCATGACGCGTGGGCAGCCTGGGACGCCGTCGAGTTGGTGAAGACGGCGAAGGAGCGCCTGACCCTCCTGGTGGACCAGGGCGAGGCCGACGAGTTCCTCGCCACCCAATTGCGCCCGGAGTTGCTGGCCGCCGCCTGCGAGGCCACGGGCCACCCGCTCACGCTGCGGCGGCACGCGGGGTACGACCACAGCTACTACTTCATCGCCACGTTCCTCGCGGACCACTTCGCGCACCACGCGAAGGCCCTCGTCGGTTCCGGGAACGCGCGCTCGTAGTCGCGACGCCCAGCCCGGGTTCCGGTCAGCCCCGACGTGACATGTCGGGGCTGGCCGTGTCTCAGCGGGACTGAGTCGACGACCCTTTGCCACGCCGGGGCGGGCGGGTGCTGGTGGTGCTCTCGGGCGGGAACAGCCAGCCGTCCGCGCCGCGCGGGGCGGTGTTGCTGGTCCGCGCCGTCTCCGTGGGCTCCAGGTGCAGGCCACGGCAGCCGCGGCACCAGGACTGGGGCCGGCGCTCGCCGCGCATGGTGCGGTAGCCGAAGTCCTGCGCCGTGGGGCCCATGTGGCCGCAGCGCGGGCAGCGGCTCAGGGACGTGACGCCCGTCTCCTTCGCCTTCTGCTTGCCATGCTCCACCACCAGCGCCAGCGCCGCGGCGAACCCCACCCGCCGCTCCGAGGCGACGTGGAAGCGCCGGGCGCGCTTGCGGCCCTTGCCGCCCAGCACCGGTAGCAGGTCCATGCCCCCAAGCAGGTTGCGCTGCTCGAGGACGCGCGTCGAAGAGCTGTTCGTGGTCGAGTGGCTCACAAGAGCACTCATACCGGGGCGGTCTGACATGCCCTGTGGAGGGGGATGCCTGCCTGCCCGCTCCTCGGAGGGGTACTGAACGAAAGTTCAATGAATCCGAGGATCTACACATCCACCCCGATTGGTAGGACGCCGGCGGCACCGGGAGGCCCCGTGCCGCCGAGTCCCAAGGGTGGGGCGGTTACTCCCCGCCGTCCGTGCCGGACATGCCGCCGCCGGCCTCGCCGGCGCCGAAGACGGGCGTGCCGCCGGGCAGGCTGGGATCATGCGGGAGGCTGCCGCGCGGGCTGCGCAGGTAGACGAAGGGCGTGGCGAACAGGAAGTTGGACACGCGCGACGTGTAGATGTCCGCGTACCGCTCCACCTGCCGGGCCAGGTGGCTCTTGTCATTGCCCGCGCGCGTCAGCAGGCCCCAGATGGGATTGGACAGCTCGGTGGCCGCGCGTGCCAGGGGCCCCAGCTCCGCGTCCAGCGCCTCCAGCTCCGTGCGCAGCGTGGCCAGCCGCGCCACCAGCTCCGTCTCCGAAGGCGTGTCCGTGCGCGGGCCGTACTGGAAGCGCCGCCGCTGGAGCTCCAGGCGAATCTGGCAGCTCTCCGCCTCCAGCCGCTCCTTCACCACCATGCGCTCGGCCAGCCGGGTCTCCGTGGCGCGGAACGAGGCGATGGAGCGCACCTCGTCCTCCAGCTCGCGCAGGATGAGCGCCGTGCGCCAGCGCAGCACATTCTTCGTCACGTGCACGTCGCCGAACATGTGGTCGCCCACGTAGAGAATCTGGTCACCGCTCATGCCCAGGTGACGCTCCAGCTCCACCGCGCTGCCGCCGAAGTACGGCGTGCCCGGCTTGAAGGGGCCCGTGTGTGGACGCAGCAGCGCCTCGCCGCTGGACTCCACCACCTCGAAGAGCGACGAGCGCGTGGTGAAGAACTCCGGCTTGCGCGCGGAGACAATCACCACGTCGAAGAGCTGCCGCCACGTCATGCCTTCCGGCAGGTGCCGGTCGAAGGCGAAGTGCATCATGGGCTCGGTGTAGGCCCACTCGCTGTTGGTGATGAGCAGCAGCTTCTTGCCGGCGTTGCGCTGGTCCAGCAGCGCCAGCGGCGTCTCCGGGTCGTCGATGACGTAGCGCTCCGGGTCGGCGATGATTTCCGCCTTCAGCCGCCCCTGCATGTGCGTGGCGTCCAGGTTCTTCCGCACGTGCTCGTAGAGGTCCGAATAGCCCATGGGGCCCGGGAGCTGGCCGGCGTCCAGCCGGTCCACGAGCTGCGCGTAGATGCACGCCTCCGACAGCGAGAAGAGCGTGTTGAGGAACACCCAGCGCTGCTCATGCAGGTCGATGATGGTGCGCGCGTATTCGTCGCGCTGGGCCTCGAAGCTCATGGCCTGCGTGCCGTGCAGCGCCTTCTTCACGAAGCCGAAGCGGTTGGCCTTGAGGAGGTTGCCCTTCTCCGTGTCGATGATGAGGCCGCGCATCGACAGCTCGGGGTCGAACGACAAGTCCGCCACCGGCCAGCCCTGCTCCACGAGCCGGTCGCGGATGTGCTCGTAGGCGCGGCGCTCCCACGCCTCCACATGGTAGTGGATGAGCGTGTAATCCATGTCGTAACCCACCGCCTTGATGGCGCGCAGGTTGAGGGTGCGGTTGCAGAACAGTCCGCGCTCGGGCGGGGGACCAGGAATGAACGTGCTCATGGCACCCCTGGCTTGCCCCGGAGCGCGCGAAAAGTCACTGCTTTCGTCAGGGCCCGTCCGCTGGACGGCAGAAGTCCAGCGGCACCCCGGCCGGGTCAGGCCTGCTTCGCGAGCTCCGCGTCGATGGCGGACAGCAGACGCGCATCGTCCGCGGCGACGTCCGGCGCGAAACGCGCGGCGACGCGGCCGTCACGCCCGACGAGGAACTTCTCGAAGTTCCACTGCACTTCCGGCACGGGGTTGGCGGTGATGCCGTAGCCCTGGAGCCGGCTGCGCATGGGGCCTTCGCCCACGGCGTCCGGGATGGCGCCCGTCAGCGCGTGGTAGAGCGGGTGCTTGTCCGCGCCCACCACCGAAATCTTGGAGAACAGCGGGAACTTCACGTCGTAGGTCAGCGTGCAGAACGACTTGATTTCCGCCTCGCTGCCCGGCTCCTGGCCCAGGAAGTTGTTGGCCGGGAAGCCCAGCACCTCGAAGCCCTCGGCGCGCTTGCGCTCGTAGAGCTTCTCCAGGCCTTCGTACTGCGGCGTCAGGCCGCACTTGGAGGCCACGTTGACCACCAGCAGGACCTTGCCCTTGAACTGGCCGAGAGACTGCGGGGCACCGTCGATGGACTTGAGGGGAATGTCGTAGAGGTTCTGGCTCATGCCGCACCCTATAACCGCTCGGAGGGGGACAGGCCGGGGAGATTATAAAATCCAGAAATGACAACTATCCATGGGCCGACAGGAGGTAGGTTCCGCCACCTCTTTCACTCCTTCCCTATCTGGAGATCTGCCCATGACGTGGACGATTCGGAGCCTGCTCCTTGGTGTCTTCCTGCTGTCCGGCTGCAAGCACACGGGGGGCGGCAGCGTCACCCCCACCCCGACGCAGCCGCAGGCTTGTGATGCGCAGCAGGCGCAAATCTCCCGCGAGGCCGATGAGCGCGCCAGCCCGTGGAGCGTGGAGCAGCACCTGGCGAAGAACTTCCCTGGCAAGAAGGTGTCGTGGCTGATGACGGACGCCGCGTACCAGAACTTCGTGGTGAAGCCGAACGCGCAGAACTTTGGCCGCTGCAATGACAGCGGTTGCTACCTGTTCGCCGCGCCGTCGGAGACCATCCAGGCCGCCGTCGAGAAGTCGATGGTGAACGGCGCGCATGACCCGGCGGTGATTGGCCAGGCGCTGGGCCTGCCGGCGAAGAACTTCGAAGGCCCGCTGCGGATGATGACGCTGGACCTGGCGGCCACCGGCGTGTGCGTGCGCCTGCCCGTGGACAGCGACCCGGGCGTCTGGAAGTGCACCAGCGAGGAGGACACGGACTGCTTCAAGTTCGGCGGCTACACCTCTGGCGGCGTGCCGGAACTGATGGTCATCGACGCGCCCGTCTCCCAGGCGGTGGTGACGGAGATTCCGTGAGCGAGGAGCAGGTCCTCATCCAGAGCCCCCTCATGTACCGGCTGGTGCGCTCGGCGGAGGGGGCGCTCTTCCTCGATGTGGTGGTGGGGGGCATCGCCCAGTTCACGGTGCGCGTGGTCCTCACCGAGCAGGAAGCCGAGGCCTACGGCCGGCTGGGCCGCCCCTACGCGGACCGTCTGGCAATGGATGTCATGGCCAGCCCGGCATTCGGCGGGCGGGCCGTCCGCGTGCCGTAGGGCGCGGCGTGGGGGCTGCCGCCCCGGGCCACCTTCGGAAGGTGGCTCGGGGACGGTGCTTGCGTGGGCCCGTTGCGCATTCGTGAATGCGCCGCCGCGCCTGGGTGTCGGAGGCTGACGTGACGTCACACCCGGCCCGAGCCGCGAAGGATGTTTGCATGAAGATGTCGTGGAGTGGTGCGGTCCTGTCCGCCTGTGTGCTGGGGCTCGCCGCCGGAGCAGCCCGCGCGGAAGAGGCGTGGAAGACGGTGGCGGAGAAGCCTTACGTGGTGAAGGTCCGCGCGCGCCCGGGCTCCGAGGCCAAGGACGTGTGGGCGGAGGGCGAGCTGGCCGCGAGCGCCGCGGATGTCCAGGCGGTGCTGCGGGACGTGGACGCCTACCGGCACTGGATGCCGTATGTGAAGGAGTCCCGCATCCTGAAGGGCCTGCCGGACGAGGGGCAGGTCACGTACACGAAGCTGGACCTGCCGGTGGTGTCCTCGCGCGACTACATCTGCAACGTGGTGTTGGAGTCCAGGCTGGCGGAGGACGGCTCGGGTGTGTTCGCGCAGCGCTGGCAGGCGACGCCGGACGCCATTCCCCAGCGGCGCGGCACCGTTCGCATCCGGCTCAACGAGGGAAGCTGGCGCGTGGAGCCTCGAGGCGAAGGGAAGTCCCATGCCGTGTACCGCTTCACCGTGGACCCGGCCGGCTCCATTCCTGGCTTCCTGGCGCGCATGGGACAGAAGGACGCCGTGGAGGACACGTTCCGCGCGGTGGAGAAGCGCGCCCGGGTACACGCCGCATCCCGGGCACGGGCGGAGTGACGCCGGTGCGCCGCAACGGATGCAGGGCCCTGGCCGGGGTGCGCAAGCCTTGCGCGTTTTCAGGGCTGTAGCGCCGCGCACCGCAAGGCACGCTTCCTGAAAGCATAATCTCCTGCTGGGCCGAGGGTCCGGAGTGGCCGGGGTGGCCGCAGTGGGAGACGAACATGGAGCTGCTGGCTCGGGAGGCCCAGGAAGCATTGCGGCAACGCAGCCACCGGCTGCGCGCTCGGGCCTCGTTGGAGGTGGAGGGCCTGTCCTTCACCCAGGCGGAGGCGCAGGAGCTGCGGGACATCGAGGAGGCGCTGACGCGCATCGCTCATGGTGAGTTCGGCCGGTGCGCGCGCTGCGGCGGGGCCATTGGCCGGCACCGGCTGCGCGCTGTTCCGGAGGCCCGGCACTGCCTGACGTGTGCCGCCCTGGCGCGCTGAAGGCCCGCTCCCTGTCCAGGCGGGCGGCGTCGCCTGGCGAGCAGTGCCGCCGTCCCGTGTGGGAAAGAAGCCGTGCATGGGTGCATGTCTAGGGGTATAGACACGCCCGAAATGTGTCCCATGGTGAAGACCGAAGACCTGATTGACGCTCAGGCGGTGGCCGGGTTGCTGCGCCTGCGCCACGCCAACAGCGTCAGCACCTACCTGCGCCGCTATCCCGACATGCCCCGGCCCGTCCTGGACCTGGGCACGGGGCGGCCCCGGCTTTGGCTTCGTCCCCAGGTGGTGCGCTGGATGCGCGCCCGTAAGCCCGAGCAGCTCCGCGCTGGAGGTGAGTCATGACTACCGCTGTTCCCCGTTCCCCGCCCGCCGTGCTTCCGGGCCCCAACGACACCTGCTGGTGTGGCAGTGGCAGCAAGTACAAGAAGTGCCACCGCGGCGCGGATGCCGCCGAGGCGCGCAAGAAGGGCCCGGACGTGCTTCGCAAGGGCATCCGCCCGGGCGTCATCAGCCCGCGCCGCGAGGTGCCGCTCCACATTCCCCGTCCGGACTACGCGCTGACGGGCCGTCCGTCGCGCAAGGACGCGGGCTCCGACATCAAGACGCCGGACGTCATCGCCCGCATGCGCAAGGCGTGCAAGGCCGCCGCCGAGGTGCTGCAGGAGGTGGCTTCGCACGTGCGTCCGGGCATCACCACGGACGAGCTGGATGCGATTACCCACGAGGCGTACATCAAGCGGGGCGGGTACCCCAGCACGCTCAACTACCACCGCTATCCGAAGTCGCTCTGCACGTCCGTCAACGAGGTCATCTGCCACGGCATCCCGGACAGCCGGCCGCTGGAGGACGGCGACATCGTCAACCTGGACGTCACCATCTACCTGGATGGTGTGCACGGTGACTGCTCGGCGACGTACTTCGTGGGCAACGTGGACGAGGAGAGCCAGCGGCTGGTGCGCGTGACGCGCGAGTGCCTGGAGTATGGCATCGCCGCGGTGAAGCCGGGCCGGCCCATCAGCGACATCGGCCGCGCCATCGAGACGCACGCCACCCAGCACGGCATGAGCGTGGTGCGCGCCTACTGCGGCCACGGCATTGGCGAGACGTTTCACACCTCGCTCCAGGTGCCGCACTACTACGAGGCCGAGGCCGACACCATCATGCAGCCCGGCATGATTTTCACCGTCGAGCCGATGATCAACCTGGGCGGCTGGGGGCACCGCACCTGGGATGATGAGTGGACCGCCGTCACAGCAGACGGCAGCCGCAGCGCCCAGTTCGAGCACACCCTGCTCGTCACCGAGCAGGGCGCGGAAATCCTCACCGTGGCGTGAGCCCGTGGACGCGCGCGGCCGGACTCCTCGGGCCGTGCGCTCCGGGTTCGGAGGTCGCTCTCAGGGGCGTAGCCCGTCGAGTGAGCGCGGCCGCGCGCAAGCGCGCGCCGCTCGAGGGCCAGGAGCCCGTTCGGGCATTCGTGCTAGAGATTCCGGAGAGGGGGATGTGGCCTCATCGCCACGGAAATCACCATCTCATGCGTACGGGCAGCGCTCTTCCGGAGGAGATTCTCGAGGCGGTTCTTCGTTCGATGGGCACCGCCGCCGCGGGCCGCTTGCGCTCCGCGCCGGAGGCGCCGCGTGCGCTCGCCCTGGCCCTGCGTGAGGCGGCCTCCCTTCAGTGTGCGGCGCCCGAGCCCCTGGTGTTCGCGCGGCACCTGGGGGCTCGGCTCTCCGAGGCGGAGGACCCCGTCGTCGCGCTGGAGCGTTTGCACGCAAGGGACCTGGCCCTTGCGCTCGCCTGCGCTCAAGGGACGCCGGGGGCGGCGGACCTCTTCGAAGCGCAGGTCCTGCGCAAGCTGCATGGCTCGCTCGCACGGTTTCATTCCTCGCCCACGTTCGTGGATGAAGTGCTTCAAGCGCTCCGGGGAAATCTGCTGATGCCTCGGCCCGACTCGCCGCCCCGGCTCCTTGGCTATGCGGGCGTGGGGTCGTTGTTGCACTGGGTCAACATCTCCGCGGTGCGCCTCGCGCTCCGGATGCGAAAGGCCCAGGGGCAGGAGGCACGGGTGGACGCGGAGATGCTGGCCGCGGACCCCGCGCAAGGCGGGCTGGAACTGGGGCTGGTTCGCGAGGAGGCCCGCTCGCACGTGCGCGCCGCCTTCGTCCAGGCGGTGGCCTCCCTGGATGACGAGGACCGGGAGTTGCTGCGTCTCCACTTCGTCGAGCAGCTGTCGCTGGCGCGCATGGGGGAACTCTACGGCGTGCACAAGTCCACCCTGTCCCGGCGGCTGTCCGGGGTGAAGGCGCTGCTGGAGACGCGCACGCACGAGGGGCTGACGGAGCGGCTGTCGCTCTCCCAGGAGGAACTGGACAGCATGATGCGGGCCGTTCATGGCCGCCTCGACGTGAGCCTGTCCGGACTCCTGGCGGCGAAGGAATGAGCTGCCCGGACGAGAACGACCTCGCGCGCCACCTGGAAGGCCAGCTCTCCTCCGAGCGTGAGCAACAGGTGCGTGCCCACGTCGCCGGCTGCGCCGAGTGCCGGAGCGTGCTCGCCGCGCTGAGCTCGAATGAGGCGCGGACCTCCTTCGCGGGGGTGGGGCCGCTCGCCACGGGCACGCGGGTGGGGCGCTACGTGGTGCTGGGGCTGCTAGGCGAGGGCGGCATGGGCCGGGTTCATGTCGCGTATGACCCCGAGCTGGACCGCAAGGTGGCGCTGAAGCTGCTCAAGCCGGAGCGTTTCCATGAGGACTCGCTGGCCCTGGCGCGGCAACGCCTGGAGCGCGAGGCCCGCACCATGGCGAGGCTGTCCCACCCGCACATCGCCAGCCTTCATGACGTGGGCGAGTACCAGGGACAGCTCTTCCTGGTGATGGAGTTCCTGGAGGGCGGCACGCTGCGGCGCTGGCTGACGGAGCAACCGCGCCCGCTCCGGGAGGTGCTCGAGCGCTTCCGGCAGGCGGCGGATGGACTCGCCGCGTCGCATGCGCTGGGCATCGTCCACCGGGACTTCAAGCCGGACAATGTCTTGCTGACGAAGGGGGGCCTCGTCCGCATCACCGACTTCGGCCTGGCCAACGCGACCCTGGTGCCTGGAGCGGCGGCTCCCGGCCCGATGTCTCCGGCGTCCCTCACCGTCACGGGGACCTTGCTGGGCACGCTGGCCTACGGCGCGCCCGAACAACTCCGCGGCGAGCACGGTGATGCCCGTTCGGACCAGTTCTCCTTCTGTGTCGCGCTCTACGAGGCGCTCAACGGCCAGCGTCCTTTCGAAGGAAAGACGCGTGAGGCCTTGCTGGAGCAGGTGGCGCGGAAGGCCGTGCGGCCGGAACGCGCCGGTGTCCCCGCGTGGCTGCGGGCCGTCGTCCGGCGCGGGCTCTCCGCCGACCCCGCGGAGCGGTTCTCATCCATGGAGGCGCTGCGTGCGCGGTTGTCCCGGGACCCCGGGGCGCGCAGGCGCACGGTGGCCCTGGTGATGCTGGGCGCGGTCCTGACAGGGCTGGCTGTGTTCGGACTGCTGCTCTCCAGGCAGACGCCTCAAGCGCTGTGTCAGGGCAGTGAGCGGCACTTCGCGGGCGTCTGGGATGCGGAGACGCGGGAGGCCACCCGGCGGGCCTTCCTGGCCACGAGCGCCCCGGACGCGGAAGCGTCCTTCTCCGCGGTGGCGGCGGCGCTGGAGCGCTGGAAGCTGGACTGGACGCGCGCGCACCAGGAGGCCTGCGAGGCCACGCGGGTCTGGGGCGAGCAGCCAGAGCAGGTCCTGGGCCTGCGCATGGCCTGCCTCGACGAGCGGCTGGAGGAGGTGACCCGCGTGGTCGCGGCGCTCCAGGGGGCGGATGCCCGCACCGTGGTGCGCGGCTTCGGGCTGGGGGGCTCGCTGGCGAGCCTGCGGCGCTGCTCGGACGTGAGGACGTTGCTGGAGGCCGTGGCGCCTCCGGAGGACCCGGCCGTGCTGTTGGAGGTGACGGCGGTCCGGGCGGAGCTGGCCCGGGCGAATGCGGGGCTGTTCGCGGGCCATACGCCGGAGGCGCTGAAGGTGGCGCTGGCGGCACGGGAGCGGGCTGTGCGCACGCGCTACCGTCCGCTGGAGGCGGAGGCCCACCTGCTGTGCGCCACGCTCCAGGAAGACGCCAGTGCGTTCGAGGATGCGCGAGCCTCGCTGGTCCAGGCCGGCCTCGCCGCGGAGGCGGGGCGCCATCATGCCGTGCTGGCCCGGGTGCTCTATGCCCAGGCGTGGTTGAGTGGCCATGACCTGGGACGGACACAGGATGCCTGGGCCTATCTGGACCGCGCTCAGGCGGTGGCGGAGCCGCTGCGCGACCCCGAGTTCGACGCGCTGCTGAACTATGTCCGCGCCGAGTTGTTCGAGCAGGAGGGTCGCTTCTCCGAGGCGGAGCCACTGCTGCGCGAGGCGCTGGACCGTGTCACGGCGAAGGGCGTCTCCCATGCCGCTGCCCGCGCGGAGCTCAATGGACGTCTGGGCTTGCTGGCCCGTCATCAGGGCCGGCTCCTGGAGGCGAAGCGCTGGCAGGAAGAGGCGCTGCGGCTTCAGGAGGACTTGCATGGCCCCGACCACCGCGACACCGCCCGGGCCCTGGTGAACCTGGGCGGCACGCTGGCACACGCGGGGGAGCTGGCCCGTGCGGAGGCCGTCCTGCAGCGGGCGCTGGCCAGCCTCCGCCGCACCCTGGGCGAGGAACACCTCGTGGTGGCGCGCACGTTGTCCAACCTGGCCGTCATCTATTTCGAGTGGGGGCGGGGGCCGGAGGCGCTGCGCGCGGCCGAGCAGAGCCTCGCGGTCGCTCGCAAGAGCGTGCCGCCGGAAGGCGCGGACGCGGTGCTGATGGGCATGACGTCGAACCGGACGGGGGTGCTGGGCGAGCTGGGCGAGCGCGAGGCCGAGCTGGAGCAGGCCCGGCGCAGCCTGGCCCACCGGGAGCGCGTGTACGGCGCCACGCATCCGGAGGTCGCGCTGGACCTGCACGAGGTGGGACGGCTGTTGCGGTTGCTGGGGCGCACGCAGGAGGCCCGGGGCTTCCATGCGCGCGGCGTCGCGCTCCAGGAGTCGTTGCTGGCACGCGGTGAGCTGGAGGGGGAGGGGCTGCGCTGGCTCGCGGATGCCCTGCTGTTCTTGGGGCGCGTCGAGGAGGCTCGGGGCCACGCGGAGCGGGCGCTCGCGAGGCTGGAGCGGGACTGGGGGCCGGTGGCGCCGGAGCGCATCAAGGCGCTGGTGCTGCTGGGCGACATTCATCTGGCGGGGCGCGCGCCAGCGGAGGCGGTGGCGCCCTTGAGGACGGCGCTGGCGGAGCTCGCGAGCGAACAGGTGGCGTCCGCGCGGGTTCCCCTGGCGCGGCGGCGGCTCGCCCAGGCCTTGCGTTTGTCCGGGGCGTCTGACGAGGCATGTCGGGAGGCGCGCAGGGCGTGGCTGGAGTGGGAGCCCTGGCGCAAGGCGTACCCCGGTGAAGTCGCCGAGGCTCGCGCCGAAAAGGACCACTGTCCGCGCTAGCCGTCCGATTTCGACGCAACGATGGCTCCCGGGATGTCTCTTTGTGGGGGGCAAATCCCCATGAACCTTTTTCCGGGAAGTTCCGATGAAGAACCTGTCGCGTGTGTTGGCGCTGTCGCTCTCACTCCTCGCTGTGGCGTGTGGTGACTCCAAGGAAGACGACAAAGACGGTGGAGGAGGAGGAGGCGGCGGCGGCAACGCGCTCCAGTGCTCCGCGGTGGGGTGGTGCACGACGTGGAGCGCGGACACCAACGAGGTGACGAACGCACCGCCGCTGACGGGGGGCACCCTCCGGGAGGGCACCTACCGGGTCGAGCAGGGCAATGGCTACGACGCGGCGATGGTCCTCCGTGGCAGCTCCGTCATCCTGCTGGGGGGGAGCTGGAACAACTACCTGGGCACCTGGAAGGTGAACAACGGGAAGCTGGAGCTGACCCGGGCCTCCGCGTGCGACGACTCCAGTGAGGGGCCGCTGGACAACCTCGTCACCGAGGTCCATGCCTTCGCGGTCCGGGGCGACGAACTCTTCACCCAGGACCAGGACGACTCGCGGGGGACCATCCTCCGCTGGAAGCGGGTGAATGACCTGTGTGAGGAGAGCGCCTCGTTCAAGTGCCGGGGTAGCCTCTGCTCCTGCGCCACGACGACGAACAGGCCCATGACGGGGCAGCCGAACTGCGCCGGGTGAGCGCCGGGGCTCATTCTCGAGAGCTCCTCCTCCGTGGCGTGAGTCCGTGGACGCGCGCGGCCGGACTCCTCCGGCTGCGCGCTTCGGGGGCGGCGGTCGCTCTCAGGGCGCGTATCGCGCCAGGAACACCTTGAACTGAAGCGACACGAAGATCGGCTTCGGCGCGACCAGTCCAGCATGGGCGAGCATCGCGAACAGGGCGGCATCGGATTCGATGGGCCGCAGCGTCATGAAGCGCTCGCGCCGGCGCTCCAGTTCCTCCCGTGGGGTGCCATAGGCCCGCCACCGCCGGAGCTCCACGTTCAACAGCTCGGGGTCCATGCCGATGCGGCAGCCCACGACGAGAGGGGCTCCGGGCTTGAGCCGACGGGCGACTTCCCGGAGCAAATCGAGGCGGGCTGCTTCACCCTCCACGTGGTGGAGGACGCCCATCATCTGCGCGCCATCGAAGAGGGGGCCGGACGGGAGCGTGTGGAGCTCGCCATGGTGCAGGTGCGTGCGCGAGAGGAGGCCCTCCGCCTCCAGGCGCTTTTGCGCGACGTCGAGCATGGCGTCGGAGGGGTCCACGCCCGTAAAGCGCCAGCCGGGGACGTCGAAGCGGGTGTAGGGCATCAACTCCGCACCCGTGCCCACTCCCACGAAGAGCAGTGAGGCCGCTTCCTGGCCGTCGAGCTGGGCCGTCAGCGTGCTGACGCCGAGTTCATACAGGGCCTGGGTGCCCGCGAGCGCGACGGACGCCTGGGCGTCGTAGTGAGCGGCGCGGTCCGCGCCAAATCCTGGAACGATGTGGTGGGCGGGGTGGTGGTGGTCGTGAGCCATGGGAGGTCCTCGGAAAGTCGTAGCCGGCTTCGAGAATGCGTTCTGGCTCGGGTGAATGGGAGGGCGGGGATTCAGGTGGGATCGGCGGAAGCACAGGTCCGTCCCACGGCTGCTATCCAAGCGAGTGAGGGCGGCGGCGCGGTTCACTTCGAAAGAGCCTCCCCATGGTGAACGCGAGCCGCGCCAATTCGTAGCGGCTGTTCAGCTCCGGTAGGCTCACCCCCTGATGGGGCACGGATTGAAAGTCGCGTTCTCATGTAGGGGCCAGGGGTGGCTGGAGCTCTCGTTCGAGGTGCAGGGACGGCACGTCTCCTCGACCTTCTCCGATGTGCCGTTCGACTCGCTTCGGCACCTGGCGGAATCGCTTCTCGGCTTCTATGAGAACGGACTCCCGAGCGCGACGCAGTTGAATGGGGAACCGGAAGTAGACGAACTGCGCCTGGAACCTGGTCCTGGGCTTCAGGCGGCCCTGCGGCTCGTGCGCTTGCCGGACCGGACGCGCGTGCAGGACACCGAAGCGGAACGCTTCAGGATGGAAGCTCCGGCGCGAGACATCGTTTTTTCATTCTGGCGCGCGCTCCGCCGGCTCGAAGGGGAGTTCGCGGCGAACGGCGCCACCATCTGGCGCTTCGAGTTCCCGCACCGTGCGGTATCCCGCCTTGGCGATGCCCTGAGGCAGTGACTCAGGTGTTCGATAGCGGAACGCGAGCCGCGCCTGCAACCGCGGTCAGGCGTGTTTGAGCGCACGAGCGCGGTATGCGCGAGGTGAGAGACCAAACGCTCGCGTGAAGCTCGTCGTGAAGTGGGACAGGTCCCCGAAGCCGGCATCCAGGGCGACATCGGTGATGCGCGCACGGCTACCGCGCAGCGCCGTGGCCGCCATGCCCAGTCGCGTGGCGATGACGAACTGGCGGGGTGTCTGCCCCGTCACGGCTCGGAACATGCGCAGGAAGTGAAAGCTCGTGAGCCCCGCGATGTCCGCGAGCGTGTCCAGCGAGCAGTCCTCCATGAACTTTGATTCGAGATACCGCAGGACTCGGGCCACTCTGCGCGCCTGATGGTCGGAGACCTCCACCTGTGTCCCCGTCGGGTCGCTTCCCAGCGTCACCCCTGCGTCCACCACCGCCAGTGCCGCCTCTCGCAGGTCCTCCACCTGGCCACTCTCGAGTGCTTGTCGCGCCAGGAGGACGGCGTTCACCGACATAAGCGACGCCGGAGCGCAGACGCGCGCGAAGGGGCGCGTTCCCCGATTGGAACGCCCCAGCGAGCGGAGGGCATCGTCCAGCAACGCGTCGGAGCACTCGATGACGAGCGAGCGGTCTCCTCCATCATCGACGTGCCGGAACTCATAGGGCGCCGACCGGTTCCCGAGCAGCAGCGCGCCCGGCCCCACCACCGCGGTCCCCTCGGGGCTCCGGACATGGAACACGCCGGACAGCACGACACTGATGCAGACCCGAGCGTGCTCGCCGCTGAAGATGGGGCTGCGGGTGCCTGCTCGACAGACACAGTCACTGATGTCGAAGGCCTCGCCCGCGCTGAGCGCGTGATAGCCGGGGGCCCGCTCGGGAAGCACCGCAACATTCCCAAAGTTTCGCCTCATGGGCCGATGCTATCCCGACCGCCGTGGTGCTGAAGCAATGTCCAGGAGGAGCCGTACATGGCGGGGATGTCGTCGATGCGAGGCGTGCTCTTGATGATGACGCTCTGGGAGCTGGGGTGTGGCGCACACGGTGGACGGCCTGCGGAGGCACTGGAGAATCACCGGGGCACCTGCACGCCCGAGCTCTACGGCGCGGGGCTCTTCACCACCGGGGCCTGGGACTTCTTCATGGCCTTCTCTCCAGACCAGCGACGCGTGCTCTTTGGAAGGGCAGATGACCGTTTCCAACAATATACGCTCTACGAAACGCAGTTGACCGAAGGAGGGCACTGGTCCCGTCCGGTGCTCCCGCGCTTCGCCACCGAATGGAGCAACGCGGACCCACACTTCTCGCCCGATGGGCGCACGGTGTACTTCATCTCCAACCGCCCCGAGCCTGGGGAGCAAGGCCCCCGAAGCTCGTATGACATCTGGGCCGCGTCGCTGGACGCCGACGGAGCATGGGAGGACGCGCGACGCCTTCCGTCCCCCGTCAACGACAAGCACCGCGACGAGTGGTCACCGGCCGTGGCCGCCAATGGCAATCTCTACTTCGGGGGTGAGCGAGACGGCACGCTGGGTGGCAGCGACCTCTGGGTCTCCCGCTGGGTCGACGGCGCCTACCAGCCGCCAGAGAACCTGGGGTCCGGCATCAACTCGTCGGCCCATGAGCTCGAGCCGTGGATTGCTCCTGATGAGAGCTACCTCATCTTCAGTGCACTGCGGCGGGAAGACGGCCTGGGCGGATACGACTTGTTCCTCAGCCGAAAGGTGGATGGCGCATGGACACCTGCACGCCGGCTCTGCGAGGGCATCAACACGCCCGCGAGCGACTACAACCACAGCGTCTCCCCCGACGGAAAGTGGCTCTACTTCAGCAGCACGCGCCCCTTCACGGGCGACGTGGGGGCACGTTTCGATGCGCCACGGGATGACAGCGCCGTTCAGGGCATTGGCCGTGGCACGGGGGACATGTACCGCATCCCCATGAGCGCGCTGGGGTTGTGAATCCGGCAGCGGAGGACATCTCCGTCGCGAGCCGGAGCACGTCCTGGCTGGCTGCGCGCGGCTCGGGGCGTTGAGCCGGTGCTTCCGTTGACCCCTCTTCAGCCTCATGCGAGAGGGTGGCGCATGTCCGACTGGAAGCGCCTACAGAAACTCAACGGCGGCGACGCCATCTGGTACTCGGAGCCTCAGCTCGATGTGAAGGATGAGGTCTGGCTCTACTCGGCGGGAGGTGAGCTGCGAGTCTGGAGCGCGGGGACCCTCTACAAGCCGGAGCCCAAGGCACTGAAGGTGTCCGCGCCCGTGACGGAGCGCTTCACGCTCTTCAAGCTGCTGTCCCAGCTCTTCGTCGACGTGGAGGTGCGCGGAGAGAAGGCCGTGGTCCGCCGAGGCACCCTGAACGGCGCCCACCTCGTCTCCCTCTGCGACGCGTCGGACGTCGAGGCCCTGGTGGCGCGCTACCGGAAGCTGGGCTTCCGCGATGGCACGCCCTGGAACGCGAACCGGAAGCGCATCACGGTGCGGGAGTATCGCAAGGGTGCCTCGACCCAATGGGTCATCTGGGTCGATGGGAATCGGACCGTCGAGAACTCCCGCAAGGAGACGGCCGCCGGCAGCCGCGAGGCCGCCATCCAGCGGGCGGAGCAGCGCATCCGTGCCCAGGAGAAGGCTGGCTTCGTCCTGCGCAACGTGGAGCTCCGGGACGCTGCCCATTCCAACCCCGAGCCCGCGGCTCCGAAGGGCGCGCCGAAGAAGCCCGCCGCTCCCAAGGCGCCCACCTTCTCCAAGCCGCAGGACGCGTTCGCGGCGGTCGACACCGCCATCGCCATGCTCAAGGACCTCCACGCGCGCTACCCCAAGGCGCACTTCGTCGCGGAGCACCTCGACGTGAAGAAGGAGCCCAAGCGCATGGGCTCGCTCGACCAGAATCTGTCCTTCTTCAAGCGTGTCTACAAGCACCGCATCGGACGTTGGAATGGCGTGAAGGCGCTCAAGCCGAGGAAGACAGAGTCGAGCTGGGATTACTTCCTGCGCGTGTACGGCTCCATCACCTGGATTGTGGACAACGCGGTCGACAATGGACTGCCCACGTTCCCGTGCGGAAACGTTTCGGGCGGGGGCTGGAGCTGCCTGGAGATCGCCGACGACGTCTATGACCTCGACGGCCTCGTCGCAGCGACTGGAAACGCGGAGTTGGAGCGCCTCTCCGTGTTCCACGGCGGCTGGCACACCGGCAGGTCCTTCGCCTTTGACCTGCGCACGAAGTCCCCAACGCGCGAACACGCCGTGGTCGGCTTCGATGAAAGCATCCAGAAGCTGCCCAGGATGACGAAGCCCGAGCGCATCCAGCCCTTCGGGTTCTGGCTCCACAAGCGCGTGACGCAGTTGACGCGCATCGTGGAGGGCAACCTGCGCGAAGTGCTCTGAGTGGGCCGGCGAGGAGGGGCCGGCCCGGGGCTCACCCCTCCTTCACCCAGGCGCGGAGCTTCGGGCATGGAATGGTCGTGGCGAGCGACTCTTCCATGCTGCGCTCATAAATCGAGATGGCGCCTGGCACGTCGTGGCCCGCGATGTCTCCGACCGTCTGCACGGCCGTGCCGATGCGTGGGTCGACGCGCGCGCCGTGCTCGGCGAGGAAGCGTTTGATGGTGGCGCGCCACTCCACGCCTGCCTGAGGCTGCTGGGTGACTTTCAACGCGGAGAGGGCCTTGCAGAAGTCGCCGTAGAATTCACGCAACCGGGTGGCTGCCGCCGTCCGTTCCGCCTCCGTGGTCCGGAACCGCGCCCACAGTTCCACCTGCACCCGCTCGTCATGGTTCCCTGGAAAGGTTGGGAAGGACCAGGTCTTCACCCGCTCTTCCACGCAGCCTGGGTCGAGGAACAGCGACCGCACGCCCCATGCCTCCGTCTGCCTTTCTTCTTTCTGGACCTTGCCGTCTGGCGCCAGGGTGAATCGCACCCGGATGCGATCATCCGTGTCGGGTCCGGCCTTCCAGGGAACGAACTCAATCGAATGCGGGGCCTTGTCCTTCCCGCGCTGGATGGAGACCAGACGCATGCAGGACGCGAGCGTCTGGCGTTGGCTGTCGAAGGCGCGTCGCACGGCATCCGGTGACAGGCCCGGCGAGGTCTCCACCCGTTCCGCCGGGGAGACCTCCGCGGCCTGCGCGGTGAGGAGCGAAGACACGAGCGTGAGGACCGAGGCGAGGCGGCGACAGTCAGGGAAGCTGGGCATGGCGCGGACGATAGCAAGGCAGGGCATGGCGCCGACTATCGGACAGGCGCCTCATGCTTCCTCGCTGGAGGCGTGCACGGCGTATGGACCGGCGTGCGCTGCATCAGGCAGAAGCGCGAGGGCTTCAGCGCCTGCACCACCACGTGCCCGGAGCGCTCCAGGCGCAGCGTGTCGCCGGGGTGCAGCACGTAGTCCTTCGCATCGCCCTCGCAGGTGAGCCACAGCATGCCTTCACGACACGTCAGCGTCAGGGGATGTCCGCTCCGGGGGCGCTCGCTCCACAAGGCGCCCTGGGCCAGGTGAACCGGGCCCACGCTCCGCGCTGGCGCTGCGTCGAACCGCAGCTCGCTCACCACCGTCCTCATCCAGTCCCACATCACCGCGTCCTCCAGGGCGCCAACATGCGCCCCCGGGCGGTTGCGGAACAGATTCCGTCAGATGAGGTTGTGACCAGTACAGTTCTGTTCCAGAGAACTGTGCCGGTCGCCGTCGACGGGAGCTGTATCTGGGCAACGGGCCCGTTCTCGTCTCCGATACCGGCCGTGGTGGATGCGGCTCACCTTGGGAGGAGCCATGGGCGCGGTGGCACACAAAGCAAAGCTCTACGAGCAGGTGGCCGAGCGGCTCGCGGATGCCATCTCCGCGGGCACCTTGCAGCCTGGAGACAGGCTGCCGTCCGTGCGGCAGCTCAGCCTGCGCGAGCGGGTGAGCATTTCCACGGTCCTCCAGGCCTACCTGCACCTGGAGTCCCTGGGGCTCATCGAGACGCGCCCCCAGTCCGGCCACTACGTGCGCCGCCGTGAGCGGCCCCGGCTGGCGGAGCCTCAGGTATCCCGGCCCGCGTCCAGCGCCACCGCTGTCACCGTCAGCGGGCTCGTCGCGAGCGTCTACCGGTCCATGGGGGATGCCCGCATGGTCAAGCTGGGCGCCGCCTCGCCCGCGCCGGAGCTGCTGCCCGTCCGCAGGCTGTACCGTGAGCTGAACGCGCTCAGCCGCGAATCGCGCGACCGGAGCATCCAGTACGACGCGCTGCCCGGGTGTCCGGAGCTGCGCCAGCAGCTCGCGCGCCGCTCCATGGACTGGGGCTGCTCGCTGGCCGCGGACGACTTCATCACCACCTTCGGCGCGTCCGAGGCCATCCACCTGTGCCTGCTCGCGGTGGCCCGCCCGGGAGACACCATCGCCATCGAGTCCCCCGCGTACTACGGAACGCTGCAGTCCATCGAAGCGCTGGGCCTGCGCGCGCTGGAGATTCCCTGCTGCCCACGCAACGGCATGCAGATGGAGGCGCTGGAGGCGGCGCTGACGCGGCGGCGCATCGCCGCGGTGCTGGCGGTGCCCAGCTTCAGCAACCCGGTGGGCAGTTGCATGCCCGACGTGCGGCGCCAGCGACTGGTGAACCTGCTGGATGCTCACGATGTGCCGCTCATCGAGGACGACATCTACGGCGACCTGCACTTCGGCGCCGAGCGTCCGCGCGCATGCAAGGCATTCGACACGCGCGGCAACGTGCTGCTGTGCAGCTCGTTCTCGAAGACGCTCGCGCCGGGCTTCCGCGTGGGCTACGTGGCGCCGGGCCGCTTCCGGGAGCGGGTGGAGTTGCTCAAGTTCTCCACCTCCGTGACGACCGCCACGGTGCCCCAGTATGCGATTGCGCGCTTCCTTCAGAATGGAGGCTATGACAGGCACCTGCGCTCTTTGCGCCGCCGGCTCGCCGCGCAGGTGGAGCGCATGGCCGAGGCCGTGGCGGAGTTCTTCCCCGAAGGCACGCGCGTGACGCGGCCCTCGGGCGGCGCGCTGCTCTGGGTGGAGCTGCCGCGGCAGGTGGACTCGCTGGCGTTGAGTGCGAAGGCCCTGGAGGCGGGCATCAGCATCGCCCCGGGGCCCATCTTCTCCGCGCGGATGGATTCATATCGCCACTGCTTCCGGCTGAACTGTGGCCACCCGTGGACGCCGCGCATCGAGGCGGCCATCTCCACGCTGGGGGCGCTGGCGCGCAGCCTGACCTGACGTCGGGCTCAGCGCGCGAACAGCAGCCCCGCGCCTTCTCGGGCTGCCCGGTCCACGGCGCGGGAGATGGCCTCAATCGCCGGCGCGGGGGCTGCTGCCCGGCCGGTCCGTGTCAGCTTCAGGCGGAGCGACGTCATGAAGCGGGCCCAGTTGCTCAGGGGCATGTAGTCAGGGGCCCCGCTCAGGTGCTGGCGCAGGT
Organism: Myxococcus sp. AB056; assembly: GCF_006547365.1. NCBI lineage: Bacteria > Pseudomonadati > Myxococcota > Myxococcia > Myxococcales > Myxococcaceae > Myxococcus > Myxococcus sp. AB056. Next base: position 26,686 of record NZ_VHLB01000008.1, read on the forward strand.
CGTCTCGCACGTGCCGGACCTCCGCGGCCGTCCAGTAGCCCATGGAGGGGAAGTTGCGTCGCAGGCCAATGCCCTCCGCCACGGTCCGGTCCGGCGCCCGGCCCCAGACGAGGTGGCGCCACAGCTCGAATGTCCGCTCGGGACAGTTCTCTCCGATGACGACGTCCGAGGCGCGGACCTGCTTGTCGGTGGGCTTGAGGTCCGTCGCCAGCTCCATGCCCTCTGGAATGCCCAGTTCCTCGCAGGTGAAGTAGTCGGACAGCTCATCGAGCAGGTCCAGCATGGCGTCCGCGTGGCGGGTGGGGGGCTTGCGCAGGGACTCGGCGCCCTGCTGGAGCAGGTGGTCCACGAGGCCGAGGATGGCCATCAGCTCCTCATCCGACTCAATGTCGGCCAGGTCCTCCGCGTTCAGGTGCTCCGTGTTCTCCCGCCAGAGCCAGTCGCGGAAGGCCGCGAGCCGCGCCGGCGTCAGCAGGGGGACGAGTCCGTCGGGCGGGGTCAGGTAGATGAAGACAGGGGTGCTCATGCGCCCTGTCTACTCCGATGAGCCACCTCGTTACATCGGAGCACAGCGCAATCTGTTCTCGGAGAGGGGCCATGGGGGCCTGCTTTGCTTCCATCCGTCCTGTTGGGACGGCGGGTGGCCGGTGATGGCACGTCTCACACACGGATGGGGGGTTCGATGAGTACGGGCTCGGTGGCCTTCGGGTCATCCGGGTCGAACGCGGGCGCGTAGGGACCGGCGTGGGTCTCCTTCCACTTGCGGGGCACGCGCTCGATGCCCACCGGGAAGACGGTGAGCCGTCCGTCTTCACCGATGCGCATGCGGAGGAAGTTCTTCCAGTCCGGAAGCGCCAGCGAGATGAAGGCCTCGTTGGAGTGCGCACCGAAGCGATTCACGCTCAGCCACAAGTACAGGCCCATGACGAAGGGGCCCACCAGGAAGCCGCCTAGGAAGGTGAAGCCCGAGGACAGCAGGAACTTGCCCGCCAGGTGCCACCAGCCCGCCTCGCAGTGGATGCCATCCGCGGCGAGCTCGGGGCACACGCCCAGGCCGCTCACCGTGAAGTAGGTGGCGCCCCAGGCCACGAAGAAGGCCGCGGCGATGTGTCCAAGCCCGTGGAGCGTGCCCGCCAGCGTGCGCCACTTGCCGAAGGCCGAGTCCGCAAGTCCGATGAGCCCGCCGATGGTGGCCATGCCCAGCACCAGCGTCCACGGCCGGGCCACCATGCTGTTGGCCACCGCCAGGATGACGTCTGAAAGCTGCGATATTCCGAACGCGCCCACCTCCGCGTAGGCCGCCAGCGCCAGCAGCAGGTACAGCATGCCGGTCATCAACCCGAACAGCGGACTGTGGCGGATGAGGAGCAGGTTCTGCCGCGCCAGCTTCCGGGACGTCCGTTCGTCCGGGAAGCTCTTCTGCAATGTGTAGCCGTCCCGCAGGACGTGGGCGGAGGGCGCGTGCGTGGGGTGGAGGAAAGCCCCGCCACCGCCCGCGGTGATTTTCTGCCGCCCGCCGGCGTCCTCGTGCCGCCGGTAGTGGTGCAGGTCCCCTGCGAGGAAGACGTTGATGCGCCGGCCGAACACCTTCTCCTGGAGGTACTCCAGGTTGTTCTCCAGGTAGCTGCCCTTGCGCCGCTCGGTGGCGGCCAGAATCCACGCGGGCTCCGCGTTGCAGAGGATGATGCGGTCGTCGGGGCCCATGTGGCTGGCCACTTCGCGGAAGTACTCCACCTGCGGCACGTCGATGTCGCTGTTGAGCTGCACGTCCGTGCCGATGAGCCACCAGCGCTGGGGCAGCTTCAGCGCGAAGTAGCTGCGGCTCTGCCGCGTGCGCCGTCCTGCAATCCACCGGTTCGCGCAGAACAGCCGCAGGAAGGCGCCGAGCCCGTCGTACCAGTCATGGTTGCCCGGAATGACGAACAGGTCCGGGCTGGGCGCATGCGAGCGCCGCATGGCCGCCTCATAGGGCTGGACGAGCCGCTCGTCGTACACCTCTCGGCTGGCGCCGGGGTACACGCCGTCACCGCCATGGACGAGCAGCCGTCCTCGCTGTGTGGCGTGAGGGTCCGCATGGGGCTGGCCCTGTACGGACAGCGTCAGCTCTGGCAGCGCCAGCAGCCGAGCCACCGCGTAGGTGGAGTTCCAGCCGTCGCCGGTGTCCGACACATAGTCCAGCCAGAAGCCGCCCTCCGGCATCGGCTCCTGCGAGTAGTCGAAGTAGGGCACCTGCGGCCGCACCACCGCTTCGATGAGCCGTTGGTCCGCGCGCGCGCCGAAGACGGCCGCCACCACCGCGTCCAGGCCCGTGCGCAGCAACTGCGCGGGATGAAGCCAGCGCACCATGTCCGCCCGCTTCCGGGGATGCGCCGCCATGCTCTGGTCCGACACCGGCAGGCCCTCGCGCGGGGACAACGCGTAGGGATGCAGGTCCTCGGCGGGGATGTCCTCTCGTCGTGGCGGCTTCAGTGGCTCCAGCGGCTCGCGCTCAGCGGCCATGAGCGGGTTGCTCCAGGAAGAGGCCGGAAAGGACGGTGAAGCCGAGCCCGGGGGCCGCGGGCGAGGACGTGTGGAATCGTGAACGCATGGCTGTCCTGGATTACCACGGCCCTGGCCCTCGTCTGGAGGCCAGGCAGGCGCGGTTCACGGTTCCCTGGGGCCGCCGGGTGGGGCACCCTGGGGACATGCCGGATTCGCCGCTCAAGGATTTCCCGGTGGTCGTCTCCTTCCCTCTCCACTGGGGGGAGATGGACGCCTTCGGCCACGCCAACAACACGCGCACGTTCACCTGGTTCGAGACCGCCCGCATCCACTACTTCGCGCGCATCGGCCTGACGGGGCCGTCCGGCGCGGGGGACGAGCGGACGAACCGCGACGGCGTGGGGCCCATCCTGAAGGCCACCAACGCGGAGTACCTGCGTCCCATCCTCTTCCCTGCGCGCCTGGTGGCCGGTTGCCGCGCCACCCGCATCGGCACGTCGTCCATCACCCTGGAGCACGCGGTGGCCGGAGAGGACGACGGCGTCCTCTACACCCGGGGGAGCTGCGTCATCGTCACCCTGCGCTACGCCACCCACGAGAAGGTCCCCGTGCCGGCGGAGCTCCGCGCGGCGATTGAGGCGCTCGAGGGGCGCTCCTTCAGCTCGTGAGTGAACGGCGGTTTCTGGGCATCGCGCCGTCCACGAGCGACCTGGCGCTGGGGTTCTACGAGGGCATGGCGGAGGAGTACCACCTGCTCTTCGCCAACTGGCCGCAGGTGGTGGAGCGGCAGGGCGCCATGCTGGACGCGCTGCTGCGTCGCTGCGAGGCGCCGCCGCCCCGGCGGGTGCTGGACTGCGCGTGTGGCATCGGCACCCAGGCGCTGGGACTGGCGGGCCGTGGCTACACCGTCCACGCCACCGACTTGAGCCCGGCCGCCGTGGCGCGTGCCGAGCGCGAGGCTCGCGCGATGAACGTGCACCTCACCACGGGCGTGGCGGACATGCGCACGCTGGACGCGCAGGTGGAGGGCACCTTCCCGGTGGTGCTGGCGCTGGACAACGCGGTGACGCACCTGCTGACGGACGAGGACCTGGACGCGGCGGCGCGCGCCATGGCGTCGAAGCTGGCTCCCGGTGGGCTGGTGGTGCTGAGCGTGCGCGACGCCGACGCGCTGGTGCAGAGCCAGCCCCGCTTCACCTCGGAGCGGCTGCTGGAAGCGCCCGAGGGCCGCCGCATCCTCTTCCAAGTCTGGGACTGGGCCGCGGACGGACGGACATACACGGTGCACCAGTTCATCCTCCGCCCCGAAGGCAAGGGCTGGCACACCACCGAGCACACGGGCGTGTACCGCGCGCTTCAGCGCGTGGAGCTGGAGCGGGCGCTCACGCGCGCGGGGCTGATGGACACGCGCTGGCACACGCCGGAGGAGACGGGCTTCCATCAGCCCATCCTCACGGCGCGGCGGGCCTGAGTTTCGCGGGAGGGTGGGCCGCTACTCGATGCGGCACGCCTCGCTGAAGTCCAGGCGCGGGTTGCGCGGGAAGAGCTTCTCCGCGTCGCCGTAGCCGAGGTTGATGAGGAAGTTGGACTTCCACTTCCCCTCCGGGAAGAACGCCGCGTCCAACTTCGCGTTGTCGAAGCCCGCCATGGGGCCGCAGTCCAGGCCCAGCGCCCGCGCGGCGAGGATGAAGTAGCCCCCCTGCAGCGAGCTGTTCATGTGGGCCGTCTTCTCGCGGGACTCCGCGGGCATGGCGAGGAAGCCCGTCTTCATGTCGCGTGCGGGGAAGAGCTGGGGCATCTTCTCGTAGAACTCGGTGTCGTACGCGATGATGGCCGTCACCGGCGCGTTCATCGTCTTGTCCACGTTGCCCGGGGACAGGGTGGGCTTGAGCCGCTCCTTCGCCTCACGGCTCTTCACGAAGATGATGCGCACCGGCTGCGAGTTGGCCGCTGTGGGCGCCATCCGGGTGAGCGCGTAGAGCTGCTGGAGGACGTCGTCCGCCACCGGCTTGTCGAGCCACGCGTTGTGGGTGCGGGCGTCGAGAAAGAGCTGGTTGAGGGCGTTGGCGTCGAGGCCAGCCTGCTGCGTTGCCATGGGCGAGTCCCTTCCTGGAGTGATTCGGCGCGTGACCTTCATGGGCCGCCGCCACGGTTCTTCAGGTAATGGGTTCGCTTTTAATCTGCAAGCGACTTCCAAAAAGTAAGTAGCTTGGGACTTCCGTGCCGGTGGCGGGGCGGCTCGCTATATTCGGGGGAGGAGGCGCCAATGGAGCATCCGCTGACACGGTGTGCGCGGTTCGAGAAGGCCAGCGAGCTGATGGGGAAGCGCTGGACGGGCCTCATCCTGCGCATCCTGCTCGCGGGGCCCCGCCGCTTCGGCGAGCTGACGGACGAGATTGGCAGCATCAGCGAGCGCGTCCTGTCGGAGCGGCTCAAGGAACTGGAGGCGGAGGGCGTGGTGTCGCGTCACGTGGACGCGGGGCCTCCCATCCGTGTGGCGTACCAGCTCACGGAGAAGGGACAGGCGCTGTGGAAGGTCGTGGATGAGCTGGGGCGGTGGGCGGAGCGCTGGGTGGACGTGAAGCCCGCCTCGCCCGCTCGCAAGCGCAAGTCCGCGTGAGGTTCAGGCGCCGCCGCGCTTCGCGTCCGCTGGGGCGTTGGGGTGGCGGGCCAGCAGCATGCGCAGCTGGGGCTGACGCCGCACCGCTTCCTGCTTCAGCAAGTGCGCGATGAGGGCCGGCGGGGCCGCGCTCCAGCGGGCGATGTTCTGGATGAGCATGGGCGAGCGATAGGTGCGTCCGCACAGCAGCGACGCCGTCTTCCCATCCACCGGCAGGCCGATGAGCGCCGCCAGGGCGCGGCCTTCCGTGTTGAGGATGAGCTCCACTTTCTCCTCCGCGGGGCCGCTGGCGAAGCGCTGGCGGAGCACCTCGCGCGCCGCGCGCCGCGTGGACTCCGGCACGTCGCGGTCATTGCCCACCTTGTGCAGCTCCATGAGCCGGCGTGCGCTCCACAGCCGACGGAAGAGGCTGGCGGGGAGCTGCGGGTTGCGCACGAGCCAGCGCCGCACCCCGGTGTCCGCCGCGAAAGCCGCCCGGGCGCACAGTGCCTCCAGGCCGACGGGGTTGCGGTGGTAGCGCGCCACGAGCCGCGCATGGGGCAGGCCCGTGCGCGCGTTCTCCAGCACGGCCTTGATGACGGCGGGCACCGGGTCGAAGCACAGCGCGGAGAGGATGGGGTCCTCCGCCGCGTGGGCATGGGCGATGCGCTGGTCCTCGGGGAGCGGGTGCAGCCGCAGTTCGAAGAGCTGGCGGTAGTTGCCCAGGGCGGCTTCGGGCTCGTCTTCGGAGGTCGGCTCGGCGTCCGGCGCGGTGTCGGGGGCGGGCGCGGCCTCCAGCGGCGTCAGGTCGAGCACGGGGAGGTCTGCTTCGGGCGCGGCGTCCAGCGGCGTCAGGTCGAGCACGGGGAGGTCTGCTTCGGGCTCGGGGTCCGCGGGGGGCGTCCGTCGCTGGGGCTCGAAGGCCACAGGCGGAGCGGCGACAGGTGCCGCCGGGCTCGCGGTGGGCGTGGGCAGCAGCGCGCCCTGGGTGACGAGCCGGGAGAGGATGCTCCGCAGCCGCTCGGGGGGCAGGCCCGTCAGCGCGGGCAGGTTCCGGGCCGGGGTGGCGCCGTCCAGGCGGGAGAGCACGAAGCCCTCTTCTGGGCTGAGGGCCAGCGTCCGCAGGTCGACCGCCGGGTTCGGCTTGGGCATCCACTCCGTCATGGCTCCAGAGTCTTTCATGACCTGGAGGCGTCCTGCAGGCCCGGACCAAGGAGGGCGGCACCGGACTGGAAAACATGAACGATGCTGGATGGCCTGCCCGGCTGGTGGGCGTGCGGGGAGTACCCTTGCCTGTCCACGCCTACACGCTCTGCGTCGAGTCGGGTTGACGGGAGGGCGCCCGGGGGCCCTAACTTCCCACCATGTCCGACCGCATCGAGACCTATGCCGAGTTCTGGCCGTTCTACCTGCGGGAGCACGCGCTGCCGTCCACGCGCTGGCTTCACTTCACGGGCACTTCCCTGGGGCTGGGGCTGGGCGTGACGGCCGTCGCGACGGGCCGCGCCGCGCTGGTGCCGGCCGCGCTCGTCGCCGCCTACGGCTTCGCGTGGTTCAGCCACTTCGTCATCGAGCGGAACAAGCCGGCGTCGTTCAAGTACCCGCTCTGGTCGTTCATCTCCGACTTCCGCATGGCGGGGCTGATGGCCATTGGACGGCTGGCCCCGCACCTGGAGCGTGCCCGGGCGAGCGGCGAGGGCTCGGGTGAAGTGGCCCGCGCGGTGCCCGCGACGCAGCAGGTCCGCTAGCGAGCAGGCTCGCTGGCACGGAGGGAAGGCGGGCTTCAGGCCGCATTGACGCATCCAGGGCCCTCTCCCAGAATCCCCACTCGTTTCGGGCGTCCGCCCGGGGGATCTCCGTGAACCTGCTGACCCGCGTGAAGAAGAGTGTCCGGCACCGCGCCGCCTACAAGGCGTCGGAGCCGTTGTCGAAGCTGCTCAGCCTGACGGGCTTCGGCCGTTACGGCCCGGGTCCTCAGCTCAAGCAGCCCGAGCCCCTGCGCCAGGCCGGCATCCCCGTCGAGACCTACCGCTTCGATGTGGCGGAGCTGGAGCGCTTCTGGGACGGACTCCAGGCGCAGAACGCCGTGATTCGGCACTTCTGCGGCTTCCAACCGTATTGGGAGAAGCGGCCGCAGTACTACTTCACCTGGAAGCAGATTGAACCGCTGGTGGCGCGCGAGGACGCCGTCTACGTGGACATCGCCTCCACCCCGAGCAGCCCGTACCTGGACGTGGTCCGGATGTTGGGGCGGACGCGGAACATCTACGCGCAGGACCTGGTCTTCCCGCCGGGCATCCACGGCCACCAGATTGGCGGCTCCGCGGCGGAGCTTCCGCTCGAGGACGGCTCCGTGGACGCGATGACGCTGCACTGCTCCTTCGAGCACTTCGAGGGGACCGCGGACACGGGCTTCATCCGGGAGGCGGGGCGCGTGCTCCGGCCCGGCGGCAAGGTCTGCATCGTCCCGCTGTACCTGGGCGAGTACGCCTTCACCATGTGTGACCCCGCATGGGGATACGACATCCGCAGGGACGCGGAGGCCATCATCCACCTCTTCCCTCGCTGGGGAGAGCGGCACGGCCGCTTCTACGACGCCGTCACCCTGAAGGAGCGCGTCCTGGCGCCCGCGCAGGCGGCGGGACTTCAGTCTCGCGTCTTCCACTTCGAGAACATCATGGACCTGCACCCGACCTGCTACACGCACTTCGGGCTCGTCCTGGAGAAGCCCGCGAAGGTGTGACGCGCGGGGCATTGGGGGGGACAGGCCGGCGACCGTGCGGCCTGTCCTGGTCAACATCCGCGCTCCGGGGGGCGACAGGGAGTAGCCACGCGGAATGCGGCCGACCTATACATCCCTCCCATGGGACGCATTTTCGAGACACGCAAGGCCACGATGATGGCCCGCTGGAACAAGATGGCGAAGGTGTTCACGCGGATCAGCAAGGACATCGCCATCGCGGTGAAGGCGGGTGGGCCCAATCCCGATTCAAACTCCACGCTGCGCCGGGTGCTCCAGAACGCCCGCGCCGCGAACATGCCGAAGGACAAGGTCGACGCGGCCATCAAGCGCGCGAGCGGCCAGTCGGCGACCGACTACGAAATCGTTCTCTACGAAGGCTACGCGCCCCATGGCATCGCGCTGCTGGTGGAGACGGCGACGGACAACGTCGTGCGCACCGTGGCCAACGTGCGCATGCACTTCAACAAGCACAGCGGGAACCTGGGCACCACGGGCAGCGTGGCCTTCATGTTCCAGCGCATGGGCGTGTTCCGGTTGAACCCGGAGGGGTTGGACCTGGACTCGCTGGAGCTGGAGCTCATCGACCACGGCCTCCAGGAGATGGGTGAGGGCGTGGGAGAGAAGGGCGAGAAGCAGATCATCATCCGCTCCGCCTTCGCCGACTTCGGCCAGCTTCAGGCCGCCATCGAGGCCAAGGGCCTGGTGCCCGTCTCGGCGGACTCCGAATACGTGGCGCTGAACCCCATCGAGCTGCCCGAGGACAAGGCCACCGAGGTGCTGGAGCTCGTGGACGCGCTGGAGCAGGACGACGACGTCCAGCGCGTGTTCCACAACCTGGCGTGAGGCAGGAGGCCGGGCCGGCCCTCGAATCAGGGCCGGTCAAACCGGGCTCTCAGGCGGGCGTCAGCCGAGCCTGGCGCGGAAGCCAGTCGAGGTTGGTGTGTTTGTCTTTGTTTGCGTCCAACGCAGACGTCCGGCTTCAGGCGTTGACGCCCACGCCCACCGGGCAGCTCACGCCGGTGCCGCCCAGCCCGCAGTAACCGCCCGGGTTCTTCTCCAGGTACTGCTGGTGGTAGTCCTCGGCGAAATAGAAGGGCGGAGCGGGGAGCAGCTCGGTGGTGATGGCGTCGAAGCCCCGGGCCGCCAGCGCCTTCTGGTACGCGTCACGGCTCGCCACGGCGGCGCGCTGCTGGGCTTCGTTGGTGAAGTAGATGCCGGAGCGGTACTGCGTGCCCACGTCGTTGCCCTGGCGCATGCCCTGCGTCGGGTCATGGCTCTCCCAGAAGATGCGCAGGAGCTGCTCGAAGGACACCTTCTTCGGGTCGAAGACGACGCGGACGACCTCGTTGTGTCCGGTGAGACCGCTGCACACCTCGCGGTAGGTGGGGTTGGGCGTCAGGCCTCCGGCGTATCCCACCGCAGTGCTGTACACGCCAGGCGTCTGGTAGAACTTCCGCTCCGCGCCCCAGAAACATCCCAGGCCGAAGTAGACCTCCTCCAGACCTTCCGGCACGGGGCCCTTGATGGGCGTACCCAGCACCTCGTGCTTCTCCGGGACGGGCATCACGTCCGAGCGGCCCGGCAGTGCTTCCTCCGGGGTCGGAATCCTCAGCTTCTTGGTCGGATTGAAGAACATGCCCCAGGCATAGCGTCCTGGCGTGCGCGATTCACCCCCAGAAGGGGCAGGCGTGCGGGCAGCGGGTGGCAGGCCGTCCCGCCTGCCGCGCTGCTTCACGCGTCCCCGAGCGTCGTGAGGGTGCGGGGCCAATGGACGGTGAAGGTGGTGCCCTGGTCCCGGTTGGAGCGGACCTCCACGTGCCCCCCGTGTGCGCCGACAATCTGGCTGACGATGTAGAGGCCCAGGCCCAGGCTGCGTTTCTTCCTCGCGACGTCCTGCGGTGGCGCGGTTGCGGGCATGTTCTTGAACGGGTCGAACAGGCGCGGCATCAGCTCGGCCGCAATCGGCTCGCCGGTGTTGTGGACCGTCAGCACCACCTCATCCGCCTCTCCGCGCACCGTGACACACACCGGTCTGTCTTCCTGGCCATGCTGGATGGCGTTGGCCACCAGGTTGCCCAGCACTTGTGACACGCGGTCCGGGTCCCAGTTCCCTCGGGTGTCTCCGCTCGCCTCGAACACCAGCGAGCGCTCCGGAGCGCTGACCCGGAGCTCCTCCAGCGTCGCCTGACATACCTCCGCGAAGTCCATGGGCTGGCGGGCCACGGGAAGCCCCCCGCCCAGGCGGGTGCGGGCGAAGTCGAGGATGTCCGTAATCATGCGCCCCATGCGCGCGGTGGCCTTGCGGATGCGGTCCACGGCGCGACGCTCGGGGGGCGTCAGGTCCTCGGACCGCGTCAACTGGAAGGCCGAGGCGTTGATGGCGTTGAGCGGGTTGCGCAGGTCGTGTCCCAACACGGCCATGAGTTGTTCCCGGAAGTCCACCGCCCGCTGGAGCACGGCCTCGGCCCGCTTGTGGTGGGAGACATCCACCACCGTGCAGCTCAAGCCCAGCACCCCTTGGTCGGGCGTGCGAATTGGGTGGAAGCTGGCCTGGAAGGTCCGGGCATCTCCAGGGATGGTGAACTCGACGGCGTCCACGGGTTCACCTGTCTCAATCGTGCGGCGGAACATGGGCTCGAACGTGCCCACGGCCGTCACGGGGGCCATCTCCCGGAAGCGGCGGCCCAGGTGGGCTTCCGGCGAGTGGCCATCGATGTCCGCCAAGGCCTGGTTGATGCGCACGAAGCGCAACTCCCGGTCCAGCTGGGCGATGCCCAGAGGTGTGGAGGCCAGCAGCGCGTCCAGTTGCGCCAGCGAGCGCTGGGCGTCCGCGTGGGCCTGGCGCTCGCGGGCCCGGAGTCGGGCCTGCACCAGGTGCGCGGTGGCTCGCTGCGCCATGGTCCGGAACAAGAGAGCGTCTGGCTCGGAGAAGACGAAGGCGGTGCGCGAGCACATGTACGCCATGCCCAGGAGCTGGTCGCCATCCAGCAGGGGCACGCCGTACACGGCGCGCAGCCCTTCCTGCTTCAACGTGGGCAGCGCCACGCGAGGGTCCGTGGACGCTGAGCGCAGCGTCAGGGGCTGACGCTGGCGGAGCACCTCGCCCACGAATCCTTCCTCCCGCCCCAGCGACAGGCCGAGCGCCTCGTCCGCGCCCAGGCCCACCGCGGCGCGCACCACCAGCGCGTCGCCTTCCACCAGCACGAACGCCGCCGAGTCGACCGAGAGCGCGGACTCCACCAGGACGGTGAGCAGCCGCGAGGGGAGGCTGGCCATGGAAGGGCTGTCCAGCGTGGCCTGCGTCATCCGGTCCAGGGCCTGGAGGATGCGCTGCCGCCCCTGGGAGAAGGACGTCACCGTCCGGGTGACAATCCGGTCCAGCGCGTCCTCCATCCGCTCCAACTCGCCCGGCGCCGGGTAGGCCGCTTCGGCTTCCATCCTGTGGAGGATGCACTTGCGCAGGAGCGCGTACTCGGACGCCACCTGGCCCAGGTCGAAGCCGGCGTCCAGCCGGGACATCGCGTGCTCGTCCGGCACCGTGGTGAGGATTTCGTCCGGGCCGTGGTCGATGAGATCCGCGACCATGTTGAGCAACTGGGGCATGTGGTCCAGCAGCCACGAAGGCTGCGCCGCGTGTCCCACGTGAAACGCTCGCATGGCCCGCTGCCAGTCCTCCAGCACCTCCTCCTGGTGGGCGCGCAGGAACTCCGCCGTCTTGAGCGTCCGAGCCCCGGAGGCCTCCTTGTCACCCGCTGTGCGTGACTCTGTCTCCAGCATCACCGGCCTCCCGAGGCCCTGGGGCCGCCCACCCCGCCGTTCACTTCCATTCTGGGGATGATGGCGCCTGCGTGCCTCGTCCCACCGTCGCTGGAGGCGGGCCCGGTGGACGCCACCCCGGGCGGCACGGCGGCGCACTGTCCGCTCGGACGTCCAACTTCGGGCGCTTGCCACCGTGTCCGTGTGCTGGGGAGCTGTGGGCCCGCACGGGCTCGGTTAGGGTGTCTGCAAGATGCGCACGCTCCTGCTGACCCGCTCCGACGTCTCCCGCAACCTGCAGGCTCCTCTCTTGCTGGAGGACATGCGAGACGCCTTCCGCACCGACGCCCTGGCACGCACCGTGGCACCGCAGCGCGCTCGGGCCCCCCTCCATGCCGAGGGCACCGCCCTGGTGCTGTTCCCTGGCAGCCTGCCCTCCATCCCCGCCTACTCCGTGAAGGTGCACGCGAAGTTCCCCGGCCAGTCGCCGGCGATTCGAGGCGTGCTGCATCTGCACGACGTCGCTACCGGCGAGATGATGGCGGTGATGGATGCCGGTCACCTGACGGCGGTGCGCACGGGCGTGGTGGGCGCGCTGTCGGCGGACGTGCTGGCGCGGCCGGACGCGGGCCGGGTGGCGCTCATCGGCGCGGGCCGGCAGGCGGTGTTGCAGCTCAAGTCATTGCGGCTGGTGCGCTCGCTGACGCACGTGCGGGTGTTCGACACGGCGCCGGAGCGCTCGCTCGCCTTCGCCACGCGCATGTATCAGGAGTTGAACCTGCCGGTGCGGATGGCGGAGTCCATGGAGGAGGCCGTCTCCGACGCGGACATCATCGTGACGGCGACGTGGAGCCGTCACCCCTTCCTGCACCCCGGCATGGTGCGGCCGGGCACGCACATCATCGCGCTGGGCGCGGACGAGCCGGGCAAGGCCGAGCTGTCCGCGGAGCTGCTTCGTCAGTCCCGGTTCGTCGTCGACCACCGGGGCCTGTCGGTGTCCACCGGCGCCGCGGGCGCGGTGGGGCTGGGTGAGGACGCCATCCACGCGGAGCTGGGCGAGGTGCTGGCTGGCCTGAAGCACGGGCGCACGTCCGAGGAGGACGTCACCGTCTTCGCGGCGGTGGGACTGCCCTTCCAGGACCTGGCGGCGGCCTGGCACGTCTACCAGTCGGCCCAGGGCGACGACGCCGTGAGCGGGGTGGACTTCGACGCATGAGGCACAGGGTGCGGGGGCTCCTGTCGCGCATCGGCCTGACGCGGCCCGCGCTGCGCGCTTGGGCGATGTACGACTGGGCGAACTCGGCCTTCATCACCACCGTCGTCACGGTGGTGTTCCCGCTCTACTACGCCTCCGTGGCGGCGGAGGGACTTCCGCGCGAGGTGGCCACCAGCCGCTTCGCCACCGCCACCGCGGTGGCGCTGAGCGTGGTGGCGGTGTTGTCACCGGTCCTGGGCGCGCTGAGCGACCGGGCCGGACGCATCAAGCACATGCTGGGCATCTTCGCGGGCCTGGGCATCGTGTCCACGCTGGCGCTGGCCACGGTGGGGCCGGGTGACTGGGAATGGGGCCTGCTGCTCTTCGGTCTGGGCAACGTGGGCGTGACGGGCAGCATCGTGTTCGCGGACGCGCTCTTGCGGCACATCGCCCGGGATGACGAACTGGACCGTGTGTCCACCGCGGGCTACGCGCTGGGCTATCTGGGCGGCGGTCTGCTGCTGGCCGCGCAACTGGTGCTGCTGATGAAGCCCCAGTGGTTCGGATTGGCGGACGCGGGGGCCGCCTCGCGCGTGGCCTTCGCCTCCGTGGCGGTGTGGTGGGCCATTTTTTCGGTGCCCCTCTTCCGGCGCATCCCCGAGCCGAAACCGGACGTGTCCATCCAACGTCCCCCGCTGTCCCTGCGCGGCATCTTCACGCAGTTGGCGGGCACGCTGGGCGGGCTGCGCCAGCACCGTCAGGCCTTCCTGTTGTTGGTGGCCTATCTGCTCTACAGCGACGGCATCGGCACCATCATCCGCTTGTCCACGCTGTACGGGACGGAGCTGGGCATTGGCCGGGGCGCGCTGATTGGTGCGTTGCTGCTGACGCAGGTGGTGGGCGTGCCGTGCGCGGTGTTGTTCGGCCGGGCCGCGGGGCGGGTGGGGGTGAAGCGCGCGCTGATGTTCGCCCTGTCGGTGTACATGGGGGTGACGTTCCTGGGCTACTTCATGCGCACGCCGGTGCACTTCTTCGCGCTCGCGTTGCTGGTGGGCATGGTGCAGGGCGGCAGTCAGGCCTTGAGCCGTTCACTCTTCGCGCAGATGGTGCCCCGGGACAGGGCGGCGGAGTTCTTTGGCCTCTTCAGCGTCTTCGAGAAGGTCACCGCGGTGGCGGGCCCGCTGGTGTTCGCGGCCACGGTGGAGCTGACGGGCTCCAGCCGGCAGGCGGTGCTGTCCCTGCTCTTCTTCTTCGTGTCGGGCGCGGCGGTGCTGTCCCGGGTGGACGTGGCCGCGGGGCGACGCGCGGCTCGCGAGGCGGAGGCGCGTGCCGGATGGCGCGGCGACGGTGCACCGGAGGCCACCGCTGCCCCGGAGGGCGCACCGGACACGAGCCGCGGCGTCTGAGCCGTCAGTGCTTCGTGGGCGAGACTTCCCGGGGCGCGGAGAAGAGGCTGTCCCGCCCGTGGTTGAGCACGACTTCTCCGCCCACGACTTCACGCACGTCCGCCAGGGCCACCGCGAAGTCCTGCCGGCGGATGAGGCCCTTCTCCACGATGAGCTCCTCCCCCTTCATCTCGATGATGCGTCCGAGAACGTGCCCGTCGTTGCCGCGCACCTTCATCCCCTTGTGGATTTCCGAACGACTGAACATGGTTGCCTCCCCCAGGGCGGTCCGTGGAGCCCCGTGCGCGAAAGCTGGCTTTCACCCCGCAAGCCGGCAGCGGACAGGCGGGGCGCCGCACCGATGAAGCCCGCGTGAGATGCACGGCGAGCAGGCGCCCGGTCAGGGCGCCCGTGGGTGCCTGCCTGGCTGCCCGGCGTTCCACCCGTGCGGGGCTTTGGCCCGGGTGGCCGCCCGCCAGGACGTGGCCATCTTCGCCCCTGGGAGGTGCACATGGTCGTTGGTTTCTTGGCGTCGCGGCCGGGGCGGTGGCTCCGCATCGTGACGGGCGCTGGGATGGTGGTGGGCGGACTGGCGACAGGGACGTCGCGAGGCGCGGCGGTGGCGCTCGTGGGCCTGGGGCCCCTGGTGGCCGCGGCCCTGGACTGGGTGCCCACAGCGGCGCTCTTCGGTCTGCCCATGGACGGCCCGACGCTGCGGCGCGAGCTGGGGGTGTCCGACGAGGCGTCGTTGTTGGAGGGCTTCCCTCGCGCGTCCATGCGGGACGTCTCGCCGACGCTTCACTGAAGCACAGCCCGCCGCGCCGGGCCTTGGGGGCTCATGGGGATACGGGCTCCGCGGCGGCATGGGGCCACGCGGGAGAAGTCAGCGCGCTCCAGTCCTGTCCGCGCGCCCAGTCCTCGAAGGTGTGCCAGCGGACCTCCGGGAAGCGGTGCCGCAGCGTGAGGATGTCCGCCTGGTAGCCCTTGCGGTCCAGCCACTCGTACATGGCGGCCAGGTCCTCGCTGCGCTCGCGGATGTAGTCCAGGGGAAGCTGCTCGTAGTGGATGCGGTGGCCGCTCACCATGGACAGCAGCCCGGCGGCCTGCTGGCCCGTCACCTCGTCGGAGGCCACCTCGATGCGTTGTTCCTCGAAGCGCTCCGGCTCCTCCATGACGCGGACGGAGAAGGCCGCGAGGTCCTCCAGAGCCACCATCTGCAGGCCACGCGTGGGCGACAGGCCCATGGCGAGCACGCCCGCCTTCAGCCCCTCTTCGAACATGCCGCTGGTGAAGTTCTCCATGAAGAATGTGGGCCCGAGGATGGTGTAGGGCAGGCCGCTGCCGCGCACGTGCATCTCGATGCGGTGCTTGCTGTCGAAGTGGGGGATGCCCGTCAGGCGGTCCGCTCCGGCCACCGACGAGTAGACGTAGTGCTGTACGCGCGCGAGCCGGGCCGCGTCCGCCAGGTTCTTCCCGTGGCGGACCTCCGCCTGCACGCCGCCCGGGCCAAAAGGCGTGGCGGTGGCGAACATGGTGTCCATGTCCTGGGCCGCTTGGGCGATGGAGTCCAGGTCGTCGTAGTCCCCGACGACCAGCTCGGCGCCGAGCGACTCGAGCTCGCGGGCGGTGGGGGAGTCCGGGTGGTGGATGAATGCGGTGACGCGGTGGCCGCGCTGCAAGAGCTTCCGTGCGACGGCACCCCCCTGCTGGCCAGTGGCGCCGGTAACGAGCACGGAGCGTGAGAAACCCATGGGCATGTGTGCACCTCGTGACGTCAGATGTCCGGAAGTTGGGGATGACGGACGCCGCTGGCGAGCACACCGTGGGCGCATCGAGCCTCACGGCCAGGGGTTGCCGGGCGGCCGGGCCTGCAGGCGACCTGGGGTGCCTGCCTCCTTGGTGCGCTACCACGTCGTTCCGAAGACGCTTGGGGGCACTCGGTGCCTGCTTGGGTGCGGCGCCTTCTCTTGGGAAATGCCATGGTCCCGCCCACGATGAGCAAGCGTGACAAGCTTCAGGACTCCGAGCTGGTGGTTGCCGCCCGGGCACTCGACGCGGAGTTGGCGCGCTTCGAGTCCCAGGCCGAGCAGCTCGAGAAGGCGCCACTTCAATCCGAGAAGCACCTGGAGCGCGCGTCGGCGATGCTGCAGGGGCTGGCGGACATGGACGAGCAGCTCCGGGGGCGGGTGACGGCGCTGGTGGGGGCCATCTCGAAGGTGAGAGATCGGCAGCAGGCGCAGGCCGAGGCCATCCACCTGCGTGCGCAGGAGCTCCAGCGGCGCACCGAGGTCTTCAAGGACCTGCTCGTGCGCTACGGCGCCCTGGGACAGAACGCGGGCGAGCTGAACGTGCAGATGCAGCAGTTCGCGCAGCAGCGGCAGGCGGCGAAGACGCCGGAGGAGAACGCCGCGCTGGCGGGGACCTTCCAGGCGCTCCAGGAGCGGATGTCCCTGGTCGCGGACGAGGCCCATTCGCTGGCGCAGGCCGCGGAGGAACAGGCGTTCCTCGACGTGGCCCGGCAGGCGGACTCACTGCGTCAGCAACTGTTGTCGGCGCGGAACAAGATGTCGCTGTTGCAGAAGAGCTTCGGCGGCGGGGCGGCTAGCTGAGGTACGTGGGGGCGAAGTCGTCCGGGCTTTCGATGGGACGCCGTCCCGCGAAGCCGTCGAGCAGGGCGTGCCAGTGGGAGACGGCGGGGTCTCCGAAGCGCCAGCACAGGTAGACCTGCTCGCCGCCCCGGTTCGCGCGGAAGTCCACGAGGCCGTCCGCGCCCTTGATTTCCAGGCCCATCTCCTGGAGCTGGAGGAGTTCGCCGCGGATGCGCTCGAGGAGGGCGTCGCGCTCGTCGCGCAGGGAGGCCAGGCTCGGGTCGTTGGGGCTGGGGGCGGCGCCCAGCTCGTCCGCGAGCTGCTGGGCACGCTCCACCCACGGACGGACCCGCTCGAAGGTGCGCGTCAACAGCGGCACCAGCCGATTGGCTTCTTCCACGCTGAAGTAGCGCATCCCCCGAGCATGCATCGATAGGGCATGCGCCCGCTACTGTCCCGGCGCGTGTGGGGGCGTCAGCCTGTCGCCCATTCAGCGCTGGGCTGTGCCACGCGGGGAATGAGATATAAGCGGCTATCAGTCACTTCAAGTCAGCCTTTGCTGCTTGAATCCGCCTCACATGGAGGACTCATTGTCTGTGAGGCTTGCGGCGGCGTTCGTGCTGTGCTCGCTCGGATGTTCGAGTGCTTCGCTCCAAACGGAGGCGTCCGACGACTACGGGTTCGAGCCTGGGGAGCGGCACGTATGGGTACGTGGCCCTTGGACGGACATCGAACCGTCCAGTGACGTGGACGCGGTTATCGACCAGCTATGCCCTGCGGTGATGCGACTTCCTCGCGCAAGGGAACGAGATTATGGCCAGGAATACTGTGGCCTTATCTACTCCTTGGGCGACGGAGTCTTCTATGCCAGCAAGGGCTCGCCCTTGGGGGAAACGCAGTTGGTGGGAGCCTCCAGGCGAAAGTCGTGTTTTTCGCCTCGCCGTGTAGTCGATGGGCGTGGACGAACTGTTCCTTTGGCGGATTTCCATAGCCATCCCTGGTCACCTTCGCCCATGTCCCCCAAGGACCGACAGGGTGGCAATCAGCGATGGTTCATCAGGATCCAGTTCGATACGTCATGTCACCTCCAAAAGCTGATACCCCATATTGGCGAGACGCGACCAGGTGAGGTCTATGAGCGTGTGGACAGACGATGGAAACTCGTGGGGATCATCAAGCCCGAGAACAAGGCAGTTGGCCGCATCACCGCGATTGAGAACGTGCGAGACTAAGATGCGCAAGGGTTTGCTCGTTCCGCTCTGCTTGGCGTTGCTTCCAGGCTGTGCGTTGTTTCGGCCCGCGCCTCGGCCCGCGAAGATGCCGCCTGAAGAAGCCGCGCGGTACCGATTTCCAGTTGTGCTTCCCACCGATGGGCAGCACGTCCTACCAGGCGCGATTGCCGCTGCCGTCGCATTCGCAATGGAGGACTTTCTTCCGTTGGGGGCGAAGCCGCGTCGAGGCGCTACTCCCACGGAGGTTTGTGCCTCCCAGCGCCAGTCTTACGACGTGACGGCTGTTCCTGGGGCGAATGCCGTGGTCTTCGTCAGCTTCTTGGCCCGGCCGGACGCATGCCGTGACATGGAAGGGCCATCTCTCTCGGACGTCCCCATCGTGTACGCCGTGGATACGGCTACGTGGGTCATTCTCTCAGTGCAGAAGTAGCGCGGCCCGCGCGAGCCGCCTCCTCGCTATCGGCCGCGCAGCAGGGAGGCGTGATTGTCGCCCAGCCAGCGCTGGGCTGTGTCACGCAGCGGGAACAGGGCTTCGCGCTCGCGAAAGGCCGACGTGTGCTCGGGTGCGCAGCGGCCCTCGTTGCCCGTTTCGCCGTCGAGGTCCGCGTGCAGCATCGCGTGGAAGACGAGGTAGTCCACCACGAACGCGGGCACATGCGGCCGGTCCAGCGCCGGGTGGATTCGAATCTCGCGTAGCCGCGCGTCATAGCCGCCCACGTGGATGCTGCGACGCTTCGTGCCCGCCGGCTTGCGCGCCCAGCCCACGTCCACCTGCACCCGGCCGTCGAACCAGCTCGCGTTGAGCCGCGTGAAGATGGCCTGCAGGTCGAAGCAGCGGCCCCGCGTGCGCAGCGGCTTTCCCGGCCGACGCTCCCTGCGGACGCGCTCGTTGTGCGCGTGCGCGTAGGATTCCAGCACCTCGCCCGCCTGCGCATCCGCCCGGCCCGCATAGGCAGCCATGGCCTGTACCACCGCGTCCGGTGCTCCCAGGAAGAGGTGGTGGATGCGCAGCCGCAGCCCCTCCTCACCCCGACGGAAGCTCACCAGAGTGGCCCGGTTGTCCGTGAGCCGTAGGTGAACCGGCAAGCCAAGAATCGAAGACAACCGCCGTGCCAGGTCCGCCGCCAGCGGCAGGGCTTCCTCGCGCGCGGGGAGTCGGCTTTCCGGCACGCTGCTCGCGCGCTGCTCCGTCGCCAGTGGCAACGCTTCATCTCGCTCATGCGCGGGACGCCGGTCCTCCACGCTGGTGCTCGCGCGCCGCTCCGTCGCCAGTGGCAACGCGTCCTCACCCGAGGGATGTCGGCGCTGCACGCCAGTGCTTACAGGCCGCTCCGCCGCCCGTGGCCGCGCTTCCTCACGCGCCGGAAGCCTGCGCTGCACCCCGGTGCCCGCACGCGGCTCCGTCTCCACGTCGTCGCGCTCAGTGGCCGCCGTGTCGAACAAGCCCAGTTGTGAGGTCGGGTGCGAGGCCATCCGCCGTCAAAGGTAAGCCTCCCGGCGCGAGGATTCCAGGAGGATGGTTGCTCCCCGGGCGGAGAGGCGACAGTCGCTGTTCGGAAATGTCGGGGGTTTGGCTTCGCCGCCCCGCTCAGGACATGCGGCAGAGCCGGTCCACCCGGTTCAACATCGTGGGCGTGCGAGATGCCCCATGCATTCGCCGGATGTGCTCCGCCGCTGTGGCCGCGTCCATACCCGCCGCTCCGACGAACAGCGGTCGCAGGCTCTTGCCCCTCAGCACGGGCACCGAGGGCCCCGTGGTGACATAGGCCGTCTTCGCCACGCCGATGACGGGCACCTCCCGGTTGAGCGCCTCGTACAGGTGCGCCCCCAGCCCCGGCCGGTCCTCTCCGAGCCACACATAGCCATCAACGATGATGGCCTCCAGTGGCACTTCCACCCGCGCCAGCACCCGGAGCAGGTGAGGCAACTCGCGGCGGTAGAACTGCCCGGGCTCGTAAGGCGCGGCGGCTGGCCCATGCTCCACCAGGTGCGAGGCTTCGTTCGCATCCGCCCAATTTCGGAACAGCACGCACGCGGCCACGGTGAGTTCGGGGCGGTAGTCCACGTCCACGCAAGCGAGCATCGTGCCGTCCTCCTGTCTCAGGGCGCCTGGAAGTCCTCGAAGGTGACCTGCGCGGCGCGAAGTTGCTTCACCATCTCCGGGGATGGCTGCTCCGTGGTGCGGTAGCGCGGCGGCCACAGCTCCGGCACCGGCGTGAGACAACGGCCCGCGATGCGCTGCACCTCCCGCCACGGCACGGTGAAGAACTCATCACCTTCCGCTGCGGGGCGCACGGCGACCATGTCCGCCTCTGGCAGCAGGGCGTCCACGTCGTGCGACCAGACACACCAGGAGATGGGGAACTCGTCCCGCTTGCGCGCCGTCGCGCTGTAGCTGGCGACGAACAGGTCCACCTCCTGTTCCGCATGGAGCGCGTCGAGCTCCTCCTTCTGGGCGCTGTACTCCGCCAGCGCCAGGCGGACGTGGGCCAGCCGCACCCGGTTCGCCAGCACGTCCTGACCGGGGTGCACGTAGGGCACCACGCGTCCCGTGTCGTCCACCGTGTACAGGGCGGGCGTCAGGCATCGGGACGCGGCCGCGTACTCCCGCTCTGCGCTCTCGGTCAGCCGTGCCACCAGCTCCGGACGCGCGTCGCCACCGATGAGCAGGGTGGAACGCTCCGGGAGGATGGCGATGGGCCGGCCCTCCACGCGACTGGCGAAGGACGCGAGGAACCCCGGGCGCAGCAGCCGGGACGTCTCATAGGTATCGCGCGTCTCCACCGTCCACAGCGGGCCGTGCTCCTCGTCGTAGAGCTCCACGCCTTCGTCCGGGAGCCGGGCCAGGTTCGCGTGGGCCGCCGTGAAGGCTTCGTCCTCGGTGACGCCCCAGGTCTCCAGGTGCCGGCGCTGGACGAACATGGCGGACTCCGGCAGGTCCAGCACCAGCAGCTCGCGCAGGAAGGGCAGTGTCCGCCGCCCCACCATCTCCCGGTCCAACTCCGCCGGCTTCTGCAGCGACATGCCGAAGGTGGATGCGCGCAGCACGGGCAGGAGCAGCTCGCGGGCCTGCTCCCAGTGGAGCGAATCCGGCGACTCCTGCCACAGCGCGCGCAGGTAGCGCTGGATGAGCTGGACGCGTTGCTCGGGCGGCAGCTCGCGCGTGTCCGCGAAGAGGTTGTCCAGGAAGAAGGTGCAGTCACTTCCGGCGCGGGTGATGTCCAGGCCGTAGTCCTGCGTGCGCCGCTCCACCTTCTCCACCGCCGGGTCGGCGCGCAGCAGGGCCTCCACCTGCCGCATCAGCGCTTCGCGCGGCTCCACCGCCCAGGCCTTGGAGGAGCCGGGAGGAACCTCGCCGGCCGCTGGTGTCTTCCTCCCGAAAAGCCTGCCCCAGAACCCCATTCTCGCTCCCACGTGTGTGTCCGCGGCGAGGTTATGTCCGGTGGCCCGTGGGCTCCACCGGAACACGCAGGTCCCGTCACAAAGCCAGGAATGCCAGCAATGCGCCCAAGTCCTCGTCAGACAGGGACTCCAGGCTGTAGAGCGGCATGTTGCCCCCGACACCGAAGAACTGGCCGTGCCTCACCTTCTCGATGACGACCAGTGACTTGGGCACGCCGGGGAACAGCGCGTCGTAGTCGTTCGTCACCTCCGGCAGAATCGACGCCAGCTCGGTCAGCCGGCCCGCGCCGGTGTGGGGCTCGCCGTGGCAGCTCTGGCAGGCCTCTACGTAGACCTGCTGTCCGCGCGCCACGTCACCGCGCGTGACTTCGACGATGTCCTTCACCACCGTGAAGGGACGGGCCGGCGCGGACGGGCTCGGGCTGATGCTCACCAGGTATTCGTACAGCGCCCGGCTCTGCGGCGAGTCCTTCGGCAGCGGCGTCACACCCCGCATGAAGTTGACGTAGCAGAAGTTCACCGCGTCCAGCAGGCGCGTCTCGAAGCCGCCCCACCAGCTCTCCCGGAACGCCGAGTCATACAGCGTGTAGCCGGAGTCCATCCGCCCCGCCGGCGCGGTGGGCGTCGTCGCGTGGCAGGTCGCGCACGAGAAGCTGTTGAAGCCGCTCTCCGACAGCCGCGAGTCGTTGAACAGCACCTCGCCGTACTCCGCCGCCGGCACGCGGCCGTTGCCGCTGTCGTCGCAGCCGGTCAGCACCAGGGCCAGCGCCACCACACCCCATGCCGCGCGCTTCATGGCTGCCCCCGCAGGATGCTCACCGAGTCCGGGAAGATGCCCACCTCCACCGTGCCCACCACCGTGCCTTCCGTCAGGTCTACCGCGTGCAACGTGCCCGGCCCCACGTGGTCGCCTTCACAGACGACCAGGCCGATGCGCTCGTCGGGCGTCAGCGTGACTTGATGCACGTTGAGACAGCCGGCGTCCGCCAACTGCACCTCGCGCAGCACGGTGCCCGTCTCCGGGTCGATGACGGCCAGCGCGTCCACCAACTGGTAGGGCATGTACAGCGTGCGCCCGTCCGCGGTGAACGCGCCGAACATCGGCGGCCCGCGCAGCGGCACGGCGCGCTCATGCATCATGGTGCGCGTCTGGGGATTGAGCACGTGCACCTGCCGGCTGGCCATGGAGCTGACCCAGACCTCGCCCGTGGTGGGGGACTGCGTCAGCGCGTAGGGCTGGTGCCGGGGTGCCACCGCACTGCCCGAGCCCGCCGCCACCTTCACCAGCGTCACCGTCGGGCTCGCCTCAGCGAGGTCGACGATGGCCACCTCGTCCGACCAGCAGGCGATGTAGGCCGTGCGCTCGTCGGCGGACAGGCGCACCGCGTGCGGCGCGGGGCACACCTCCACCATGGCCTTCCGGGTCATGGTCCGCGCGTCGATGATGGCCAGGTTCGCGTTCATGTCCGACTCGGGGCGGCCCTGGCGCGCCATCTCGGCAATCTTCAGCGTGTCGAAGTGCGTCTGGTACAGCGTGCTCCCATCCGCGCTGATGACGACGTCGCCGGGATTGGGATTCACACGCACCGAGCCCACGAGCCGGTTGTCGCGCGCGTCCAGCTTCAAGCAGTAGCCGTCATCCGCGCCCGTGCCGTGGGCACCATGCGGCCCCGAGCCACCCCCTGGCACGTAGTTGGAGATGCCGACGTAATAGAAGTCCCCCGCAGGGGACACGGCGGTGTGGTGAGGCCCCTCCAGCTCCACCGGGTTGAGCCCCACCGGCACGCGCGCCAGTTCGCGGAAGTCCGGCGTGCCCACGGTGGCCAGCTCCACCAGGCTGAGGGTGTCATCCAGGCTGTTGGTGACCAGGATGCGTCCGCCGGGGCCCGGCGGCGGAATGAACGTTCCTTCCCGCCAAGGCTCCTCGTGCGCGTAGTCCAGCCCGTCCGGTGGCGTCACGCCCACCACCCGCGCCGAGTTCTCATCACAGCCGGCCATCAGCAGCGCCAGCGCGGGCATCCACCACGGTGTCCGGTGGCTCATCGCGAATCCTCCACGCGGATGGTGCGTGGTGACTCCAGGCGATACGGACCTTCACGCAGCCGGTTCTGGACCAGGTAGGCGCTGGTCACCTGGACGCGGAGGTCCTGACCCGAGGCGGCACGGAGCGTGTCCCAGGTCGCCGCGTCGAGCTGCCACTCCATGTTCGACGTCAGCAGCTCCACCGGACATTGGCGCCCCGGCACGGTGACCTGCACCCAGTAGAAGTCGCCGGTGACGGGCGGCAGATGTGCCTGGGCGGACGGCAGCAGCAGGTTGCCCAGCCACGCCAGCATGGAGCGGGGCGTCTCGCGCGATGGAAGCCGGGAGGCCAGCGGAGACGTCCAACGCCACGTGGGCGGCGCCGCGTCCATCGCATAGGTCTGGCCCGGGGCGGGGGACTCCAGCGTCACCGCCTGGGAGCTGTCGGTGGGTCGGCCTTGCGCGTCGACGAAGGTGCGCCACGCTTCGTCGGTGGCCTCGCCGCCGTAGAGGGGTTCGCCGCACGCTTCGTCCCGTGGCGCGTCCTCGCCGTCGCAGGCGGTGCCCAGCACCAGCAGCACGGCCGCGCAAGGGGCCCACAGCCGCTTTCGAATCGGGAGTGTCATCAGAAGCCTATCGATGTGGACGCCGTGGGCCACGGCGCCTCGGGAGGAGGGAGGACAGCAACAACAGCAGGGGCAGGGCGGGGCCCGCAGCGGCGGTGCAGCCACCGGACTTCGGTTCGGGTGGGCGCTGCTCGGGCGGCTGTTGCCCCGCGTCGGGCGTGCCCGCATCCGGGGCCCCCGCATCCGGCGGCGGCGGCTCCTCCACGCCACCATCCGGGTAGAGCGGAGCGCCCAGTTGCTCCGCGAGCTGCGGCCAGCGGGCCGGGCAGAGGTCCCGCACGGGGGTTCCACGTGGGCACAGCTGCGTGCCCTGGATTTCGTACAGCGCGAAGATGTGCTCCCACGTGCGCCCCTGGTCCGTGCTGCGCGCCAGGGCCCAGTCGTGCAGCCAGGTGGAGCCGCAGCCGTAGAGCGTCTCGCCGTCGCGCAGCACGCACGCGTTGCCGGTGGGCAGGGGCTGCTTCTCCAGCGGGCCGGTGCTCGAGCCCATGAAGAAGTAGTTGAGGGTGCCCACCCAGGCGGTGCCGCCGTCGGAGGACAGGTCCATGTTGATGAACGTGTCATCCAACACGGTCACCTGCGTCAGCGTGCGGCCCCCGTCATCGCTGCGCAGCAGGTGCGTGTAGCCCTGCGCGGAGACGCGCACCCACACCACATCCACGGCGACGGGGTCCACCGCCACCACGGTCAGCGCGTAGGGTCGCAGCAACTCCGGGAGCGCATGGGGGAACTCCTGCCAGGTGTCGCCCGCGTCGTCGCTGCGCAGCACCACCATCTGGTTGTTGGAGACGCCCGACACGTAGAGGCGGCGGGGGTCCACCGGGGACACGCGGACCGCGTTCAGCTCCAGTCCGGTGCGCAGCAGCGGCGAGGCGGTCCACGTCTCGCCGCCGTCGTTGGAGCGGTACAGGCCGTTGGCGAGGCCGGGCCGCCCGGTGACGGCATGGAAGACGCGGTCATCGGTGGGGTGGGCCGCCAGCCCCGTCACCCAGGTCGACTTGAAGAAGGGATGCGTGCGCCAGGAGCAGCCCTCATCCGGGGAGTGCAGCAGGGCACTGCCGGTGGCGGCGAGGATGTCGCCGGTTTCCCGCCACAGGTAGGCCTCAGGGCGCCATCCGCCGTACCCCATGGCATCCGGACACACCCAGCGCCAGGTCTTGCCGCTGTCGCGGGAGATGACCGCGCCGAACGTCGTCCCGGAGAAGAAGTCCTGGGGGTGGCCTCGGCGGAGGGTGACGTTGGACGTCTCCGGGAGGCCCGCGTGGGCATGCGCCGCCGTTCCAGGCAGCACGGCCAGGAGGGACGCGACGGTGCTCCAGGCAACCGTGATGCGCGACTTCATGCCAATGGACTCCGGGAGAACGTGCCGGTCCCCACGTTAACGTTCGCTCCGCCGGAGCATAGCGGGGGGAATTGCTGCCCGGGTCGCGCATTCCGATTGAGCGCCTGGGGCTCGCCCGTTACCAGGAGGCCCCTCTATGGGAATGGAATATCGGCAGCTCGGCGGCTCTGGCTTCAAGGTCCCGGTGTTGACGCTCGGGACGGGAACCTTTGGAGGCCAGGGGGACTTCTTCAAGGTGTGGGGCAGCAGCGGGGTCGAGGAGGCCACGCGTCTGGTGGACATCAGCCTGGAGGCGGGGCTGAACATGTTCGACAGCGCGGACAACTACTCGCGCGGCCTGGCGGAGGAGATTCTCGGCAAGGCCATCTCCGGCCGCCGGGAGAAGGTCATCCTCTCCACGAAGGGCACCTTCCGCTCGGGTGAGGGACCGAACGACGTGGGCTCCTCGCGCTTCCACATCACCCGCGCGGTGGAGGCCAGCCTGAAGCGGCTGGGCACCGACTACATCGACCTCTACCAACTGCACGCCTTCGACGCGCTCACGCCCGTCGAGGAGGCGCTGCGGGCGCTCGACGACCTCGTGCGCGCCGGGAAGATTCGCTACATCGGCGCGTCGAACTTCTCCGGCTGGCACCTGATGAAGTCGCTCGCCACCTCGGAGAAGTACGGCCTCGCGCGGCACGTGGCGCACCAGGCCTACTACTCGCTGGTGAGCCGGGAGTTCGAGTGGGAGCTGATGCCCCTCGCCCTGGACCAGAAGGTGGGCACCGTCGTGTGGAGCCCGCTCGGCTGGGCGCGGCTGACGGGAAAGATTCGCCGGGGACAGCCCCGGCCCGAGGGCTCCCGCATGCAGTCCTCGCTCAACGCCCAGGGGGCGCCGCCTCTCTCCGAGGAGTACCTCTTCCGCGTGGTGGACGCGCTCGATGCCGTCGCCGCGGAGACAGGGAAGACGGTGCCCCAGGTCGCCATCAACTGGCTGCTCCAGCGCCCCTCCGTGTCCACCATCGTCATCGGCGCGCGCAACGAGGAGCAGCTCCGGCAGAACCTGGGCGCGGTGGGGTGGAACCTCACCCCTGATCAGGTGGCCCGGCTCGACGCGGCCAGCGCGGTGACGCCCACCTACCCGTACTGGCACCAACTCGGCTTCGCCGAGCGCAACCCGTTCCCGACGAAGGTGGACTGAACGCGGCCCTGGGCGGCGTCTTCCATGTGGAAGACGCCTGCCTCGCGAGGACGCTCGCCTCCCTTCATGGGGTCTGCTACGCACGGCGCCAATCCAGCACGTGGAGAGCCCAGGGGGTGGGCCCAGGGGTGCTTGGGGGAGTTCACGGCATGGCGCGTTCCACGGTGGAGCCGGGGCACGGTGACGAGCTGCCCGCCAGCACGGGCACGCGGCCCTTCTGGGAGGCGGTGGCGCAGGGGACGGTGGATGTGGCCGTCCGCATCTACGAGGCCCTGGCGGCGTCGCAGCGGGACGTCGTGCTGGAGGAGTCCTCGCGTGCGTCCGCGTTCGCTCGCGCCACGCTGGTGTCGGTGCTGCGGCGGGCGCGTGACTTCGCTGGCGCCGCGCGGGTGCTGGAGGTGGATGGCGCCGCGGCCGATGTCGCGCAGCTCCACGAACAAGCGGGCGCGCTGCTCCTGGCCGCGGAGGCGTGGCTGCGCGCGGGTGAACCGGCCCGGGCGGCGGCGGCCTTCGAGCGCGGCGGCGCGCTGGAGCGGGCGCTGTCGCTGTACGAGTCGCTGCAGGCGCGCGAGGCCATGGCCCGCTGTCTCACCCGGCTGCGCCGTCCCATGGAGGCCGCCGCGGTGTACCGCGAGCTGGGCAACCCGCACGCGGAGCTGGAGTCCCTGCGTGCCGTGTCTCCGGACATCGCGGTGGCGCGGCGTGAGGCGGTGCTGCGGATGAGCGCGCTGCTGGACGCGCAAGGGGAGTCGTGGCAGGCGCTGGTGCTGCTGGCGGATGCGCTCCAGGAGCCGGAGCTTCGGGGTGACATCGCGCTCCAGGCGGAGCACACGCGGCTGCTGCGTCACCTGAACCTGAATGGCGGTCCGTCGGTGGAGCCCGCCCGCGCGCCGCCACCGCCGCCGCCGGACGGCTACGAATACCTCAAGGCCATTCCCCTCTTCGGCGAGTTGTCCCTGGTGGACATGAAGGACCTCTACCAGCTGGCGCGGCCGGTGCAGTTCGCGCAGGGGGCCACGGTGCTGGAGAAGGGCGCGCCCGGCTCGGGACTGCTGGTGCTGCTGGAGGGGACGGTGGACGTGCTCGCCGGTCCGGAGCCCGGCGCCCGGTTGCTCAACACGCTGGGGCCTGGAGCCTTCATCGGCGAAGTCTCCCTCATCCTGGACGGAGACACGTCCGCGCAGGTGCGCGCGCGCACGGACGTGCGGGCCCTGCGGGTGACGCGCGTGGACTTCCAGCACTATCTGGACACGCACGCGGCGGCCGCGCTGCGCATCCTCCGCCTCTTCACGGAAAAGCTCGCGGAGCGCGTGCGCGCGCTCAGCGCGTAGCAGGGGAGGCGGCCATGGCGCACGTGCACGGCGCGGACAGGCAGCGGGCCGTCCAGCTCGCCAGCGAGGGCAGGTTGGAGGAGGCCCTGGCGGAATACCAGGGCGTGGTGAAGGACGCGCCGGACGACGCGGAGGTGCGTCAGAAGGTGGCGGAGCTGCTGGAGTGGCTCGGCCGTTCCGCGGACGCCGCTGCCGCGTACCAGGAGGCTGCGCTGGCTTGGACGAAGGCGGGCCAGCCCCTGCGCGCGGTGGCCGCGTGCGTGGCCTTGCCTCGACTGGGCGCGCCCCAGGCCTCGCTCGTGCGCACCGCGCGCGTGCTGGCGGAGCGCTTCGCCCTGCCGCCGGGCGCGGCGGTGCCCGTGGAGGCCACCCGGGTGCATGTCGCGGAGGAGGGCGCCACAGGGCTGCCCATCCTCTCGCAGGTGAGCCGGGAGACCTTCGTCGCGCTGCTCGAGGTGCTTCAGGTGCGCGCCTTCTTTCCGGGGCAGACGGTGGTGGAGGAGGGGACGCCGGGCGCCTCCATGTTCGCCCTGGTGGAGGGCCGCGCGGACGTGGTGCGCGCGCTGGAGGACGGCCAACGGCGGAGCGTGGGCACCGTGACGCCCGGGGACTTCTTCGGGGAGCTGGCGCTCATCTCCGAGGGGCCCCGGCTCGCCACCGTGGTGGCCACCGAGCGCGCGGTGCTGCTGGAGCTCACGCGCCAGCACATGGAGGCGGTGGCGGCGCGGCACCCGGACGTGACGGCGGTGGTGGACGCCTTCTACCGGCGGCGGATGGTGGAGAACCTGCTGCGCAGCAACCCGCTTTTCAATCAGCTGTCGCCCGCGCAGAAGGCCGCGGTGTCGCGCGACTTCGAGCTGCGCTCCTTCGCCGCGGGCGAGGCGCTGATGACGCAGGGCCAGCCGGGAGACGCCTTCTACGTGCTGCTGCGTGGGCGCTGCACGCCGTGGCTGGAGCAGCCTCATGGACGGCGCGTGGCGCTGTCCGCGCTGCGCGAGGGCGACGTCTTCGGTGAAATCTCCCTGCTGCTGGACAAGCCGGTGTCCGCCACGGTGCGCGCGGACGTGGCGGGCGTGGTCCTGCGGCTGGAGCGCGACGCCTTCCAGAAGCACCTGCTCAGTCAGCCAGGTCTCAAGGGCCAGTTGATGCGCATGGGCACGGAGCGGCTCCAGCGCACGGCGCAGGCGCTGGCCTCCGGGCGGGTGTTGCACGACGGAGACCTGCGCGTCTGACGCGAAGGGCTGGCGCTGGAAACACAACGCCCGGGCCTCCGTGAGGAGACCCGGGCGCGGTGAGGTCCGGACGGTGCCGGAAGACTACATGGAGTAGCCGAGCGTCAGGCCGAACACCTGGGCCGTGCCGTTGTAGGTACCCGTCATGCCCGGCGCGGTGCTGTTCTTGTCGGACAGGTTGACGAACTGGTAGGCCGCGTCGACGCGCACGGCGCCGAAGCTGTAGCCCACGCCCGCCGACACGCCGAAGCGGTCCGCGTCCGGCAGGTCCGGCGTCAGCGTGTCATCCGGGCTGGGCGCCGGGTCCAGCAGCACGCCGGCGCGCACCTGCAGCGCGTCGGTGATGCCGTACTCACCGCCCAGGTGGAAGTTCCACGTCGACCGCCAGTTCTTCGGCAGCGGGTTGTTGATGGCCGGGTTGTCCGGGAACTCGATGGCGAGCTCCGGGAAGCTGGACCAGCCCACCCAGTTGGCGTCGAACGCAATCGTCAGGCGGTCCAGCGGCGTGACGGCGATGCCCGCCACCACCGACTGCGGCAGCTTGACGTCACCCTCCACGCGGGTGTCCGGCAGGCGGCCCTGGAAGGCCGGCGGCACGTTCTGGAAGTCCGCGTCGCCCTTGAACGTCATGCTGATGGGGCTGCGGTACTGCACGCCCAACGTGACGAGCTTCGGGACCACCACGGCCTGGACGCCGGCGTTGAAGCCGAGGCCCCAGCCCGCGCCGCCCAGGTGCACCTGGCCCTCGCTGGTGACGAAGCCCAGGGCGCGCTTCAGCTCCAGCGTGCCGCGGGTGATGTTCAGGCCCGCGCCCACGCGGAAGCGGTCGTGCAGCTGGTACGCCACCGTGGGGTTGATGTTGTAGATGGACAGCGCGGACTCCTGGGCGCGGAAGCGGCCCACGAACCCGTCTTTCCACCGGCTGCTCGCGCCGAACGGCGTGTAGAAGCCCACGCCGGCCGCCAGCGAGTCCGTGATTTTGTACACGGCGAACACGTGCGGCGGCGGGGACAGCGTCGTCTTCTGCCCCTGCACCAGGCCATCCGTGGGGGTGAACTGCAGGCTGGGGAGGATGCCGGTGACGCCCGCGGTGACGTCCAGCTTCTCCACGCCCAGGATGTTGGCCGCGTTGGAGTAGATGGCGGACGAGTCATCCAGCCACGCCGCCGCCGCGTTGGCCATGCCCGAGGAGCGTGCGCTCTGGGTGTTGACCTGGAAGCCCGCGGCCTGGGTCGTCCCGGCGGCGAGCAACGTGATGAGGGAGAGTGTCTTCTTCATGTTGGTTCGTTCTCTCTCTGGAGGCCGTTACGGGGTGGGCGACGCGACGCCCGTGTTCAGGAACTGGATGACCTGGTTCTGCGCGGTGTTGCGCACGGACCGGAGGAACTGGCTGGCCGCCGAGCTGGGGTCCAGCGACGGGTCCACGATGCCGAAGAACGCGTGACGCACGTCCGTCGGCAGGCCCATCCCGTCCTTCGCCAGGTACGTCTGCACCGTGCGGGGCGTGGAGACGTTGACCAGCGGGTGGTGGGCCGCGCTGATGAGGCCCTCGGTCACCGCGTTGGGGATGACCATGTCCTCCGCGATGTACTGGATGAACGCATCGCGGTTTTCGGGGAGCGACGGCTTGGAAGCGTCCTCGGGCCAGTTCTCCAGGTACTTGCCGTAGTTGCGGGGCGAGGCCGGGTCCAGGATGGTGCGCGCCAGGGTGATGAACTCGTAGAACTCCGGCGTGCCCGGGGCGCGGCCGTTGTCTTCCAGGGTTTGGAAGAAGCCCGAGCGGTACCGCACGAACGCCGGGTCCGTGGCCGTCAGGAGGATGTCCACCAGGTCGCCGCCCACCGTGTTGAGCGCGGTGCGGCCCACGACGGGGGACACGGAGGCGGACAGGACGCCCTGGATGCCGCCCAGGCTCTGGCCCACGTAGCTGAACTGGCTGGTGTTCAGCGTACCGGCGCCCGCGGCAACCAGGCGGCCGTTGAGCGTGTCGGTGTCCAGCGCGCGCACCAGCTGGGCAAAGTCCACCACGTGGTGGCGGAAGTTGTCGCGGGTGGCGAACAGGTTGACCAGGTTCAGGAAGCCCGCGCTGGAGACGTACGGCGGCTGGGCGGGACCCGGACGGGCGAAGTCGCCGCCCTCGCAGGTGCCGGTGGCGCTGTTCGGGGCGGCCACGCAGCGGCCCAGGCCCTGGCTGGAGCAGAACAGGTCACCGTGCGGCGACGCGGTCGGCCCCACGTTGCAGGCCGGCTGGTTGTTCGACACGCAGCGGCCGAAGGTGGGGCTGCCCGCCGTCACGTCGCAGGTGTCGCCGTCGTCGCAGGCCGCGTCCGGCGTGGTGATGGTGAGCTCGGGGACGCCATCGCGGTTCGCGTCGACGATGACCGGGGCGTCCTCGCTGATGCCGGCGCAGCTGGCGCGCTCACCGTGGAACACGGTGTCGATGGCCGCCACGGCGTAGCCCGCCGCGTTGAAGTTGTTGGCCACCGTCATGATGTTGGTGCGGTTGCCCGTCAGGCCGTGGCCGTAGATGACCACCGGGTAGCCGTCCGCGGGCGCCGCGCCCGAGGGCGTGAAGAGCATGAACGGGACGCGGTCGATGCGCGGCGTGGCGCGGTTGAGCGTGCCCTGGACGTCATCCAGGAGGAAGGGCGAGTGGTACGCGCCGATGAAGACACGGCCCACCGCGTTGTTCTCCAGCGTCAGGGCGTCCATCGTGCCCTTGATGGTGGCCGTCTGGTCCACCAGGTAGACGGGGTCGGCCGGCACCGCCGTGGGGGCCTCGTTCAGCCGCTCGAGGATGGAGCGGGTGCTCTGGGTGGTGAAGGCCCACGCCAGGTTGATGTCCTTGCGCGGGATGCCCGCGGCCTCCAGGCCGTCGAACAGCGACTTCATGCCCAGACGCACCGGCTCCAGGTCCCGGGCGAGCGTGTCAGGAACGGCGGCCACCTGGCTCTTGCCGTTGGCGTCCACCAGCGGGTTGGCCATGCGCATCAGCGCCTGCGCGGCGGTGGGCGCCACGGTGCGGCCCAGCGTGTCCTTCATGCCGCGCAGCATCACCACGCCATACTGGGTGGCCTCGTCCAGCGGCACCTCCGGGACAATCTGGAGCTGCTGCGGCGAGTTCGGCGCCGGCGTCAGGCCCTCCACGACGGGCTCGCAGTTGAAGCACACCTTCACCTGGGGATTGGTGCCCGAGGTGGGGTTGGTCAGCTTGACGAAGCGCAGCGTGGTCTTCGGCTCCTCCTCGGTGTCCGGCTCGAAGCCGATCTTCATGCGCACGGTGTTCGCGTCCAGCAGGGAACCCGTGTCGATGGGGCCGCGTCCCGCGCCGTTCTCCGACACGATGGGCGCGGTGGTGGACCAGCCGTCCAATGTGTTGAGGCCCAGGATGAGGTTCTGTGCGGTGCCGGCTTCGGGGGGCACCGGCAGGGCCAGTTTCCCGGTTGCGGGGTTGCGCAGCAGGTCATTGGGGAAGGGGACGACGCCGTTGCCCGGATCGAAGGTGGCCTCCGGGTGGTCCATGATGGAGAAGGTCCACAGGAGGACGATGTCCTCGCGCTTCACGCTGAACTGCTCGGACACCTCCTTCAGGATGGGCGCGTAGCCGCGGCGCAGCTGCTCCAGCCGCAGGGCGCTGGCCGTCTGGTCCGCCAGGCGGGCGGCGGGCTCCGTCTCCGTGGAGGGGATGAGCTCGGTGGCCGTCTGGCAGTTGGGCGCATCCAGGTCGTCGCAGGTGACCAGCGGCTCGGTGGAGCTGGCGAAGGCCCACGTGGCGGACGGGATGACCGGCTTGCCATCCGTCGTCTTCACGCCGTTCTCACCGCCGATGATGGCCACGGCGTAGCGGCCACCCTTGGGCCAGCCTCCGGGCAGCGGGGGGATGATGGTGACGAGGTTGGTTTCCTCGTTGTACCCGATGTAGCTGGGCGTCGCCGGCTTCGCCAGCGGCGTACCCGCGTACACGTCGATGATCTTCACCGTGTTCGCGTTGACCGTTCCCGCCTCCAGGCCCCGGATGCGGGTGGTCGCGGTGACCGTGGTCGGGAAGCCGTTGAGCGTGTTCACGTAGTCGCGCGTGAACTCCTGCTCCGCGGGGGAGGCCTGAGGGTTGATGGGCGCGTTGACCAGACCGTTGACGATGGCCAGGTCGTTGGGAGACGGGACGACGGGCGGAGACCCGGTCGGATCGAACTCCGCGACGACGGAGTCTTCGGGGCTCCGCGGCGGATCCTGGGCGATATCGGGAGTACAGGCCGAGGCGCCCAGGGCAAAGGCCCCGAGGAACAACACCTTTCTCATGGGTACAACCCCCTCCAAGTCCTGGGTTGGGATGACTGGACTGGAAACGTTCGTGGCGTACCACGTCCATGGGTTGGCAGGAAGACAAGGGACTTGACGCGTCGTGTCACTTGTGATGGCGCGTGCGGGGTTGTGAGACGGGCGGTCGTTGACACGCTGCGCAGTGGGCCTCGGGCGGTTACGCTGCCGCGCATGAACCGACTATTGGGTGTGCTGGTGGTGGCCGTTGCCGTGGTGGCGCATGCGGAGGAGGTGGGGGGCCTGAGGTGGACAGCGCCCGCGGACTGGGCGGTGCAGGGGGCTCGGCCGATGCGCGCGGCGACGTACAAGATTCCCGCGGCGAAGGGCGACACGGAGGGCGCGGAGCTGGCCGTCTTCTACTTCGGCCAGGGCCAGGGCGGCGCGGTGGACGCCAACGTGAAGCGCTGGGTGGGCCAGTTCCAGACGGCGGACGGCAAGCCCATTCCCCAGGAGAAGTCGAAGACGAAGGCGGAGAAGGTCAACGGCATGCCGCTGACGACGGTGGACGTGAAGGGCACGTACACGGGCGGCGGGCCGATGATGGGCCCCTCGACGCCCAAGCCCGGCTTCCGGCTGCTGGGCGCCATCGTCGAAGGCGCCCAGGGCGCCGTCTTCTTCAAGCTGACGGGCCCGGAGAAGACGGTGGCCGCTTCGGAGAAGGCCTTCCGCAAGCTGCTGGAGTCGGTGGAGAAGCAGTAGCGGAAAGGCGTGGCCTGCGGCGCGCGGCTACTTCGCCCCGCGCGCGGGCTTCGCCTGGGCCTTGGTCGCGGTGCCACCCGCGACCGCGCGCTGGACGGCCGCGGCCGGTGTGCGCTTGGAGGGCAGGTCCGGTATGAGGAGCACCTCGATGCGCCGGTTGCGCGCGCGGCCCAGCGGGGTCGCGTTGGTGGACACCGGCCGCATCTGCCCGTAGCCCGCCGCCACCAGCCGGCGCGCGGGCACGCCGCCGGTGTCCTGGAGGAAGCGCACCACGTTCACCGCGCGCGCCACGGACAGCTCCCAGTTGGACGGGAAGGTGCTCTGCAGCTTCTGCGACGGGGGCGAGTCATCCGTGTGGCCCGACACCTGGATGGACTTGTCATCCACCTTGGCCAGCACGCCGCCCAGCCGCGTCAGCACCTCCTGGCCGCGCGCGCTGATGCTCGCGTCGCCGGAGTCGAACAGCACCTTGTCCACCAGGTCCACCTGGATGCGGCCCTCGGCCTGGGACAGGCGGATGGCGCCCTCGGCGATCTCCGCCTTCATCTTGTCCTGCAGGTCGTCGTAGGTGGCCTTCAGCTTCGCCAGCTCCGCCTCCTGCTCCTGCACCGTCTGGCTGAGCTGCTCCTTCTCCGAGCTGAGCTGCTCCTTCTCCGTGGCGAGCTGGGCGCGCTCGGCTTCCAGCGCCGCCAGCTTCTGCTCCAGTTGCAGCCGCGCGGCCTCCGCGTCACGCGCCCGCGTGGCGGCCTCCACCGCGGACTGGCGGGACTGCTCCGCCAATGCCTCGGCCTGGCTCGTCCCGCGGTGCGCCAGATACATCACGCCGCCCGACATCAGCACCACCAACGCCGTCACCAGCCAGGGCACCCAGGGTCGTCCGTGCTGTGCCTGGCCGTGTTGCGTGGACTCCGTCATGTCGCGACCTCCCGAGTGGCTGAACGGAGGGCACCGTAGCCAGACGCCCAGGGTGTGCCTCAAGGCGCTCCAGTGTGCGCAGGTGTCTGGCGGTGCAAGGTTTCAGCGGTGTCAGAAGGGCGCGCTCCGCTTCGCACGCCGCGTCCGGAGGACACGGCCTGGGAGCGGAAGTCCGCGCCGGAGCTGGTGCACCTGGCGGCGAGGATGGCCACGTTGAGCGCGGGGAGGCATCCGTCATGGAGCCCTCCAGGGCTGCCCCGGTTCCGACCCGGAGCCCTTCTGCGGCTTCGAATTCCCGCGGGAGCCCCCCTGACAGGGCACGGTGTTTCGGATGACGGATAGGGGACGGAGCGCCTGGCTGGATGCTCATCCAGCGAACACCCGTCCGGAGTGACTGGCGTCTGGCTGACGGCTGGGACCCAGGGGTGGGCTGCAATCCCACGCGGACGCCACAGCCTTTGAGAGGAGGCCCCCGGGCCTGCGGCGTTCATTCATGGGGGCGGAGGAGGCTGGCATGAAGGCAGTGGCGATCATCCTCGCTGCGGGTGAGGCCCGGCGGATGGGCCACCCCAAGGCGCTTATCGAGCACGAGGGAGGCAAGAGCTTCCTCCAGTCCCTGGCATCCACCTTTGGCAAGGCGGGTTCCATGGTGCTTGGCGTGGTGGGGAAGGACTCCGAGGCGGTGCGCGAGCAGCATCCGGGGATGGAGCTGGTGGAAGCGGAGCGGTGGCAGGAAGGGCCCCTCCTGTCGATAAAGGCGGGGCTGGACGCCGCGCTGGAGGCGGGCGCGGACGTGGTGTTGCTGCATCCGGTGGACATGCCGGCGCTGCGCGCGTCCACGCTCAAGTCGCTCCTGAAGATGGCGGGGGACGCGGATGAGCTGCTGCGCCCGGAGTTCGAGAGCGCGCCTGGTTGGCCACTGGTGCTCTCGCGGAGCGGGGCGGAGCGGCTGCGCGCCGCGGAGGGCCAGCAGTTGGAGCCCGCGCTGGCGACGATGAAGGTGCGCCGCGTGCCGGTGAAGGACCCGGGCGTGGTGGTGAACATCAACACGCCGGAGACGTATGAGCGCCTGTTCGGCACGCAGCCGCGGCTGGCGCCTCCGCCCAAGCGGCGCGGCGCCAAGCGTGGCACCGCGCCTGCGACGTCCAACGTGGCGGAGCTGGGCGGCGGTTCGGCGCCCATGGCCGCCGCGTCCGAGGAGTAGCGCGCGACGGGCGGCTGGCTGGGGCCCGTGAGAGAAGGGGCTCCGGCCAGCACCACCCGAGGCGTCAGAATGTGAGGCCCAGTCCCAGGTACGGGCCGGTGAGCCGTTCGATTTGTTTCTCCCCGGTCGTGTGCCCGGCGTCGTTGAGGTAGAGGGCCCGCCAGCCGCCGCGCAGGTGGAGCGAACCCACGTGCACGGCCAGGCCGGCCTGGGCATCCACCTGACGGTGCGGGAAGGGCACCGCCTGGATGCGGGCCTCGAGGTCCACCGGCGAGGGGCCGATGCAGGCCTCCACGGACGCGGCGAAGCTGGGGCCCACGAAGAGGATGTCCGGCGCATGCGCGCTGGCGACGCCGCCCTCCAGTCGCAGCCGGCCCCGCTCCCCTGCCCACAGCGCCGCGGTGGCGTGCGCGCTCAGCAGGGTGATGCGGTCGGTGGCATCCGAGCCATCCATCGCGGGCAGCGACATGCCGGTGATGCGCGCGTCCAGGCCCAGGCGGCGGCCATCCATGGCCATGAAGAGTCCCATGGCCCCGGCGTCGCCCAGCAAGTCTCCCTGCACGCCCATGCGCACCAGCAGCGGCACCGTGTCCTCTGGCTCGCGCACCACCCGCTGGGCGGGCCGCGCGGCGGCGAAGCCCGGGCGGGTTGCGCCGATGACGGCCCCCGTGACGATGGCTCCCAGTGGCGGCCGGAGCACGCGCATGGCGCGCCGCCGGGGCGCGTCGTCACTCCGGGGCGTGCGCTCGCGGCCAATGGCGGAGGCCGGGTGCGTGCGGCCCTCTCGGGGCTGGCCAATGGGGGACGCGGGGTGGGCTCGGGCGCCGCGTGACTCCTGGGATGAGGAGGCCTGACGGGACGTGCTCCGTGGCGAGGACGAAGACGAGGAGGTGTCTCGCTTGCCGAAGCGCGCCTGCGCGGGGGAGGTGCCCAGCAGGACACTGACCGCGAGCGCGGCGCACAGCACGGCCTTGGATGCGGGCAAGGTCCACTCCTCGTGGGGATTTCGGGGGCGGGCGGATTCAACCGACTTCC
Organism: Myxococcus sp. AB056; assembly: GCF_006547365.1. Taxonomy (NCBI): domain Bacteria; kingdom Pseudomonadati; phylum Myxococcota; class Myxococcia; order Myxococcales; family Myxococcaceae; genus Myxococcus; species Myxococcus sp. AB056. Next base: position 63,976 of record NZ_VHLB01000008.1, read on the forward strand.
CTCCCCAGGGACCATGGGCCTCCAGGCGCGAGGAGTCGTCCACCAGCGTGTGCTGTGCGGCGCTGGACACCGCTCCGGCTCGCCGTCGCTGCGAATGCCATCCGGTGGAAGCTCACGCCGCGCGCCTGTCCGGGAGGCCGTGTGGCTCGCGGTGCCGCAGCGGCCTTTCGCGTGCTGTAATATCTGCATGCGCGGGCCCGGCAGATGCTCATGCTTTGACAGAGAGCGGAATGCGGCGAAGTCGCTCGTGCCTGGGCGCGAAGGAGGGACTAGGGTGCCGGGTGTGACTCATCCCGTGGTGCAGCCGCAGGTCCTGATTGTGGAGGATGACCCGGACGTTCGGGGGGCCATGGCGGAAGCGCTGCATGACGAGGGCTTCGAGGTGTCCATGGCCATCAACGCCGTGGAGGCGCTGCGCGTGCTCGCGGCGCTGGAGTCCGCCTGCCTGGTGCTGCTCGACTGGGAGATTCCGCGCGTGGACGGGCGAGGTCTGCTCGAACGGCTGCGGTCCGATGAGCGCTTCGCCGGGACGCGGGTGGTGGTGATGACGGCGGAGGCCGGGCCGTTGCCGCCTGGCGCGGCGGGGGTGCTGCGCAAGCCCGTGAGGCTGGAGATGCTGCTGGAGGCGACGCGGCGGCACTGCCCGGTGCCCAGCGGCGCGGTGAAGACGCCCGCGTGAGCGCGGGCTGCGCGCTGACGCGGGCGTGAGGACTTCCGCGGACGTCAGTAGGTGAGGCCCAGGCCCAGGAAGGGACCGTGGAAGGTGTCGACGTGGGAGACGCCATCCACGTAGCCGGCGTCGTCCAGCACCATGCCGCGGTAGCCGCCGCGCAGCACCACCGCGCCCAGCTTCAACGCCAGCGCGGCGTTCGCGTCCACCTGCCGGTAGGGGAAGGGCGTCACCTGCAAGCGCGCCTCCAGGTCCAGGGGGCCTATGATGCAGGCCTCCAGGGAGGCGCCGAAGCTGGGGCCGACGAAGGTGATGTCGGGCGCGTGCGCGGTGCTGACACCGGCCTCCGCGCGCAGGCGGGCACGCTCGTGGGAGATGAGCGCCCAGGTGAGGTGCGACTGCGTCAGGGTGATGGAGTCCGAACCGCTCGTCCCGTCATCCGTGGGCAGGCCCAGGCCCGTCAGCCGCAGGTCCACGCCGAAGCGCCGGCCCTCCAGCCCGAGGAACAGGTCGGCGCCGCCGCCCCCTTCGTTGAGCGGCCCTCCCTGGATGCCCACGCGGAAGGACACCGCCGCCGCGTGGCGCTCCCCGCGCAGCTCCGGCGACACGCCCATCCGATGGTTGCCGGTGATGAAGAGGTAGGAGAGCCAGCTCACCGTCGCCGTGCTCGAGCCGCCACTCACGTGCCGCCGGTTGCTCGAGGAGCGCCGCCGGGAGGAGCGGCGGGGCGCGTCGTCATCGTCGTCGTCGTCCGAGCCGATGGCGGAGGCCCCGTGCTCCTTGTCATCCCTGTCCCGGTTCGAGTCGCTCTGGGACGGCCGCGAGCGCTTGCCGAAGCGGGCCTCCGCCGCCGTGGGACCCAGGCCCAGCGCGAGCGCGAGAAGGGCACACAGCAGGGTCCGGATTGGGAACACGGGTCAGCTCCTGACGATGGGCCGGGGATGCGGCCGCCGGAGACCTGGACGCCTGGCGGCCTGCTTTATTCAATCCGCATCACTATTGCGGTGGCGCCGGGCAGTTCTTGGGGTTGTTCAGGCACGCGTCCGTCTGGAGGCACTGACCCGGGGACTTCCTGAGCTTGCACGTGTCCGCGCACTTGGGAGGGAACTCGGAGTAGTCACACGTCACCCCACAGGTGGTCTGCGTCTTGGGGGAAATCGCCTCGCAGGGCGAGCGCAGGTACACGGTGATGGGCTCGGGGTGCTGGAAGCCGGCCTCGTCCATGCAACCCTCGAAGTCGCCGTCCCCCCACACCGCGGTGCCGTCGTTCACCTTGCAGCGGGCGGCGCGGGGGTTGTAGCTGCCCGGTTCGCAGGGGCCCTCCGCGCGGGCCATGCAGCCGGCGATGTGCTCGCCGCCGATGTCGGCGTTGGCGCAGATGCGCGAGCGCAGGTGGCTGTCGCCGTCCACCCAGTCCCGGCCGTGGCAGGCGTGGACGTTGTCATGGACCACGCCCTTGAAGCGCAGGTTGACGAGCTTGGGCTGGAGGGTGTCCTGATTGAGGACGACCTCCACCGTCAGGCCGCGCGAGTCGAACATGTTCCCGTAGAAGGCGCCCTCCCGGAACGTGTACGCGCCGAAGGGCTCGGCCGGGTAGGTGCCGGAGGTGGCCACCGGGGCCACCCACGAGCCCGGAATCGCGGCGCGGCTGTAGGGCGCGGACATGACGCTGTAGCGGCCGCTCGCGGGGCACTTGAACTCGACGCTGGGCTCGATTCCGCCGCAGGGGTTGCCGAGCGTGTCCGCCAGACGGTCCTCCCAGGCGCAGCCGCGCGGGTCCTCGCACACGCGCAGCACCCGGTCTCCGAAGATGCGGCCCAGCTGGCCCGTGCACGTGGCCGGGTGGGGCGCGCCCGCGGCCACCGTCACCGGGTCACCCGGCTTGCAGGTGCCCACGTTCTCCCCCAGCCAGCCGCACTCGGCATGGAGCCCCGCCTCACCCGACGCGCAGGGCAGGAACATGGGGCTCCACTCCTCGCGGGCGCCCGAGGGGTTGAAGCGCCGGGGCTCGCTCGGGTCTTCGCCGCGCATGGACACCATCACGCGGCGGCCGAAGGCGTTGTTGCGCGCCAGGAGACAGGCCGTCACATAGCCCAGGCAGGCCTGGCTCGGCTTGTCCTTCTCCCACTCGGGGCACAGCCCCACCTCGCCCTTGAAGGTGTACGTGTCGCCAGCGCGGCTGGTCCACTCCACGGCGGCGCCGGACGGCAGCGCGCACTCGGTGAGGTACGCCATCACGTTCCGGGCAGGTGGGTGCTCCAGCGCGTACTTGAGCCGGCCGTCGACGACGAACGTCTTCGAGTGCAGCGGCATCTCGGTGAGCGCGTCCAGCGCGGCCCGGTTGCTGGTGAGCGCGTTGAAGGCCAGCTCCTCGGCGCGGAGCGAGTTCAGGATGCGGATGCCGGGCTCGGCCCGGGCCGGGGCCTGGGGAAGCAGCAGCGCGGTCAGGAACAGGAGCGCGGCCCGCAGGGAGCGCGAGGAGCGGCGAAGCGCGAAGGGCGACATGGAGCGTGGACCTCGGAGCGAAAGGGACTCGGTGGCTCCGGCGGTAGCACGTAGCGGGCCGGGCACTCAGGCCCGCGGTTTCGCGGGGTTGGCGGTGGGCCTTGTTGCCTGGGGGTCCACACCCTCTCAGGGGGTGTGGACGTGGTGGCCACGCGCCCTCAGCGCCGGCCCTGCTTCTTGGCCTTGGCCAGGCGCCGGGGCTCGGGCTTGCCCGGCGCGGGCGGCGGCTGGAGCGCCGTGGTGCACGCGGCGGTGGCCGTCACCGCGGCGGCATAGGCGGCGTGGTGCTGCTGCTCCAGCGTGCGCAGCCGGCGCGACATGGCCTCGCGCAGGGCCTGGAGCTCGGCCACGCGGGCCTCGGACTCGGCCGCCTCGCGTATCAGCGCGTCGTTGCGCTCCACCAGGGCGGAGATGGAGCGCGAACCCGCCCAGGCCCCTGTCGTGGCGAGCAGCACCGCGCTCACCAGCAGGCCCCAGGGCAGCCACGCCCGGCGCGGGGGCGCCGACTCGTTTCGCTGCATCGCTTCCATGTCCGTGAGGTTAGCGGCCTGGGCGGGGTAGGCTTCAAGGGGAGGACGTGGGAGCCCGCGGCACCTGGGCCATGGGCAGGCGCAGCACGAAGCGCGCGCCGGGGCCCACGGGAGGCGCTTCCACCGTCAGCTCGCCGCCGTGGGCGCGGGCAATCTGGCGGGAGATGTAGAGGCCCAGGCCCAGGCTGGCGCGGGCATGCTCGCCGGTGGCGCGCTCGAAGCGCTCGAAGATGCGGGCGTCCGCGCCCACGGGGATGCCCGGCCCCCAGTCGCGCACGGCGATGACGGCGGCGGTGCCGTCCGTGTCCACGGACAGCTCCACCGGCTGGCCCGGGGCGTACTTCATCGCGTTGGACAGCAGGTTCATCAGCACCTGCTCCAACCGGAGGCGGTCCACATGGGCGAACACGGGCGCGCTGGCGTGCAGCACCGGCGCGCAGCCGGCCGCCACCAGTGCGTCCTCCATGCGCGTCACCAGCTGGTGCCCCAGCGCGGACAGGTCCACGTCCTCTCGCTCCAGCGTCAGGCGGCCGGTGCTGATGCGCGCCACCTCGAACAGGTGCGTCACCAAGTGGGACAGCCGCTCCGCCTGCCGCTGCGCGCTGGCCAGCCCCAGCTTCTGCCGCTCCGGAGGGCCCGGTATGTCCTTGTCCAGCGCGCGCGACAGCGAGGCGAGCTGGAGCTGGAGCGCGGACAGCGGCGTGCGCAGCTCGTGGGTGGCAATGGCGACGAATTCGTCGCGCGCGGCCACTGCCCGCGAGGCCTCGCGGTACAGCCAGGCATTGTCCACCGCGAGCGCCGTGCGGGACGCCAGGTCCTCCAGGAAGTCCAGGTCCCGGTCCTGGTAGCGCCGGTGCGGGTCCTGCGAGACGACGCTGAGCACCCCCAAGGTACGGCCTCGCGCCACCAGCGGGACGAGCATCAGCGACTGGCCGCCCAGCGTCTCCATCAGCCGCCGGTGCTCGGGCGACAGGGTGAGGGCGTCCAGCCAGTCCGGGTCCACCTGCGCGGCGAGCACCGGGCGGCCCGTCTCCAGCACGCGGCGGATGGGCGAGCGCGAGCCGGGCGGCGGTGGGTAGCGCAGCGCCTCCTTCATGAGTTGCTGGGTGGCCGCATCGCTCGCCAGGGCCTCCACGCGCTCCAGGCCCTGGCCGTCATCGGCGAGCACGTCCACGGTGCAGTAGTCCGCCAGCTTCCCGCCCACGAGCAGCTGCGCCGCGGTGCGCAGCGTGGTGCGCCAGTCCAGGGAGTGGGACAGCCGCGAGGTGGCCTCGGCGAGGAAGCGCAGCCGCTCCTCCTCCACCTTCTGCGCCGTCACCTCCGACACCGTGGTGCCCACACCGACCGGCGTCTCCCCGTCACACACGGGGAAGGAGGTGATGCGGAAGTGGCGCCGCTCCCCGGGGTGTACGTCCGTCAGCAGTTGGTCCACCACGGGCACGCCGGTGTGCATCACCTCCCGCATCACCGCCTCCACTGGCGCGGCGCGGGGGCCCATCAGCTCCGACGGAGTACGGCCCACGTGTGCCGCCTGCGGCAGGCGGTTGAAGGCGGCCTGCGCGGGGTTGGTGCGCAGGCAGCGCAAATCCCGATCGAAGAGGGACATGCCCACGGGCGAGGCATTCATGAAGGCCTGGAGGTCCGCGAGCCGCGCCTGCGCCTCCCGGTACTGAAGCGCGTTCGCCAGCGCGAGCGCCGCGCGGTGGGCGAAGTCCTCCGCCACTTCCACGGCCAGCACCGTGTCGCCCGTGAAGACAAGGGTGAGCAGGCCCATCGGCCGTGCCTCCTTCCTCAGCGGCAGCACCAGCCGGGAGCGGGCCGCGAGCCAGTCCGGCGCCGGGCCGGCCACGCTCAGGGGGGCCTCGTCCGTTCGCGAAGTCCAGGCAGGTGGACAGGGCCGTTCCTGTTCCAGCCGCTGCTGCCATGACGGCTCCCGTGCGGCGTGCGCGCCAGGGACCATGGCGCCGTCGGCGGCCAGCACGTCCAGCAGGGCCACGTCCGCCCACTCGCGCACGGCGAGCTGGACGATTGACGCGAGGGTGCGCTCCCAGTCCAGGGACTCCGCGAGAAGGCGGCTGGCCTCGGAGAGGAATTCCCGCGCCCGCGCCGAGGCCGCGGCGGTCTCACGGGAACAGGGCAAAAGGGGCTCGGACATGGGCGACAGGCCACGGGTGTGGCCTGGGCTGTACGTTGGGCCGTTCCGTGGCGGGATGACAACCCGGGGGGCTGGGGGAACGTCCGCGGGGTGATGCTCCCGCGGGCGGTGGCCGCCTGGCCGCCTGTTGATGCAGGCGGGCTTGATTCGAGGCCCGTGGGTGAGGCGTCATCCGGCCCCTTTCTTCATCTTCGGGAGCTGGTGGTCTGATGGCGATTGCGTGCGTGGTGCTGGACTTCGACGGAACCTTTACGGACGTGGCGGCGGAGAGCGCGCCCTTCCTCCGGCATTTCCGGCAGGGCCTGGCGGCGGCGCTGGGCGAGGATTTGGAGGCCGCGTGGGAGGAGGAAGTCGCCGCGTTGCGCGCGGGCGCGGACGCGCTGGGTTGGGATTTGGGCGGCCGGGTGGTGGCGCCCGCCACGGCGGACCCGTACCTGACGGCCACCTGCGCGGCCCACCGCCTCATGCAGCGCTTCGGGCAGGGGCAGGACGAGGCCCGCCGCTCCGACGTGGTGCAGACGCTCTACCGGGAGGCCTACGCGCACTCGGCCACGGCCTTCAAGCCGGAGGCGAAGGAGGTGCTGGAGGCGCTGGTGGCCACGGGCCTGCCGGTGACGGTGGTGACCAACGCGCACACCGACCTGGTGGAGAAGAAGCTGGACCAGCTGGCGCCCAAGGGGCGCGAGAAGCTGACGGTGTCCGGGGACGCGCGCAAGTTCCTCCTGGACCCGCCGGACGCGGCGGATGCCCGCTTCACCGCGGTGCCGGAGACGCAGACGCTGGACGGCGTGCTGCGCCGCCCCGTCTACCTGCGCCGGGGCCGGTACTTCGAGGCCCTCAAGCGCGTCTGGGAGTCCACGGGCACCACGCCGGAGCAGACGCTGGTGGCCGGTGACATCTACGAGCTGGACCTGGCGCTGCCCGCCGCGCTGGGCGCGCATGTGCAGCTGGTGGCCCGTGACAACGTGCTGCCCTACGAGCTGAAGGCCATGGAGCTGCTGGGCGCGCGCGGCGGCGTGGACCGCAGCCTGCACGGCGTGCTGCCCCGCCTTCGCTGAAGGCCGGGCCCGCAAGCACGAAGCCCCGCCTCCCGGTAAAGGGAGCGCGGGGCTCGTGGGTCACAACTGGCGGGGGCGTTAAACCTTGGCGCCCGGCGTCGGCTGGAAGACCTCGTTGAACTCGGTGATGGCCTTGCTCAGCGCCGCCTTGATGTCGGCGGTCAGCTCGCGCTTCGACGCCAGGTCCTTGGCGACGTTCGGGTGCTTGCCGTCGGCGAACTCCAGGAACTCACGCATCCAGCGCACCACGTCGGCCGTCGGGATGTCGCGAATCCAGCCGCGCTTCTTGGGGTCGTCGCGGTTGGTGGCGGCGTAGATCTGCATGACCTGCTTCTCGACGGGCATGGGCTCGTACTGGCCCTGCTTGAGCAGCTCCACCATGCGGGCGCCGCGCGCCAGCGTCTCCTGGGTGGCCTTGTCGAGGTCGGAGCCGAACTGGGCGAAGGCGGCCAGCTCGCGGTACTGCGCGAGCTCCAGCTTCATGGTGCCGGCGACCTGCTTCATGGCCTTGATCTGCGCGGCCGAACCGACGCGGGACACGGAGAGGCCCACGTTGATGGCCGGGCGGACGCCGGCGAAGAAGAGGTCCGTCTCGAGGAAGATCTGCCCGTCGGTGATGGAGATGACGTTCGTCGGGATGTACGCCGACACGTCACCGGCCTGCGTCTCGATGATGGGGAGCGCGGTGAGCGAACCGGCGCCCTCCTCGTCGGACAGCTTGGCGGCGCGCTCCAGCAGGCGGCTGTGCACGTAGAACACGTCACCGGGGTACGCCTCGCGGCCCGGCGGACGGCGGAGCAGCAGCGACAGCTGGCGGTACGCCACGGCCTGCTTGGACAGGTCGTCGTACACGATGAGCGCGTGCATCTTGTTGTCGCGGAAGTACTCGCCCATGGCCACGCCGGCGTACGGCGCGAAGAACTGCATGGGGGCCGGGTCGGAGGCGTTGGACGCCACCACCGTGGTGTACTCCATGGCGCCGTAGCGGTTCAGCTTCTCCACCACCTGGGCCACCGTCGACTGCTTCTGGCCGATGGCCACGTAGATGCAGTAAACGTTCAGGCCCTTCTGGTTGATGATGGTGTCGATGGCGACGGCCGTCTTGCCCGTCTGGCGGTCACCGATGATGAGCTCGCGCTGACCACGACCCACCGGCACCAGCGCGTCCAGCGCCTTGATGCCCGTCTGCAGGGGCTCGTGCACGCTCTTGCGGGACACGATGCCGGGCGCCTTCACTTCCAGGCGGCGCGTCTCGGTGGCGGCGATGGGGCCCTTGCCGTCCAGCGGCTTGCCGAGCGGGTCCACCACGCGGCCGAGCAGCTCCTTGCCCACGGGCACGGAGGCAATCTGCTGGGTGCGCTTGACCGTGTCACCCTCGCGGATGGACTGGAAGTCACCCATGATGGCGACGCCGACGTTGTCCTCTTCCAGGTTGAGGACGAGGCCCTGCACGCCGTTGGCGAACTCCACGAGCTCACCGGCGAGCGCGCCCTCGAGGCCGTAGATGCGCGCGATACCGTCACCGACGGACAGCACGGTACCCGTCTCCGCGACGGTGACCTTCTTCCCGTAGTCCTTGATCTGCTCCCGGATGATTCTGCTGATCTCGTCGGCGCGGATTTCCATGAGCGTATGCGTCCTTGCGCAGGGGCGGCCGACGTGGAGCAGGCCGCCGAAACCTTGAAGTCGGGGCCCCTTACCACGCACACCCACCCGCTGCAATGCGGTCCGCGCCACCCGCCACGGGGTGGGAGAGGACGCCCGTTCAGGAGTGGGACAGGCGGCTGCGCAAAGACGCTCCAGGGGTGGGCCAGAATCGGGCCTGACTACTCTGGTGCATCAGCCGCCGTTGAGGCGGCGCTAGGCGCGGAGGCCTTCAATGCCCCGGCCCCTCCCGGGGCAGCCAGGCGGTGAAGCTCATGCCTCCCTCGGAGCAGGACTCCACCGCCAGCTTCCCGCCGTGGGCCACGGCGATCTGCCTGGCGATGTAGAGCCCCAGGCCCAGGCCCTCTGGCGTGGCGCCGCGCTCCCTGCGGAAGGGCTCGAAGAGGGAGGGGCGCTCCTCCGCCGCCACCGTGAGTCCGGGGCTCCTCACACACATCGTGACGCCGCCCACCGCGCCCACGGCGCGCAGGGTGACCGGCGAATCCTCGGCCCCTTGAAGGAGCACGCTGCCCAGGAGGTTGTCGGCCAGCTGCGCCAGCCGGTGGGTGTCCCAGTGCCCGCGCAGGTCGCCTTCCGTCTCCAGGTGGAGGGTTCGCTCGGGATGCTCACGGCGGCGCTCCTCCACGACGCGCGCCACCACCGCGTCCAGCACGGCGGGCTCTGGCCGCAGCGCCAGTCCGCCCGCCAGCCGCGTGCGGGTGAAGTCCATCAACTCCTGGAGCATCCGCTCCATGCGCCGGGCGGACCGGGCCACCTGGCTCACCAGGGTGCGCTGCGGTTCCTCCAGCCCGTCCAGCCGCTGCAGGGAGCGCGTGCCGTCCCGCAGCGATTGCAGGGGCGCTCGCAGCTCCGCGTCGACGGCGCCCAGCATCTGGTGCCGGAACTGCTCGGTGTTCGCGGAGAGCTCCTCCGCGGCCTTGCGGCTGCTGATGTCCCAGACGGCGACCAGCCGCACCTGCCGGCCTTCCCACGTCACGTAGCGCCCCAGCACCTCCAGGGGCAACCGCTGGCCATCCCGGCGGAGGACGACCACCTCATAGGGGGCCTCCAGCCCGCGGCTGAGCACCAGCCCCACCTGCGAGCGGAACTCCGGGGCGACGTAGTCCGCCAGGTGCCGGCCGATCATCTCTGAGGGTGACGCGTAGCCCAGCAGCTGCGACATCGCGCGGTTGGCGTCCATCACGATGCCGTTGTCATGCAGGAAGTGCCCGTCGCAGGCCACGTCCGCCAGGCTGCGCATGTGGGACTCCCGCGCGCGCAGGCGCTGCTCCTCGAGGAAGCGCTCCGTTTCGTCGCGCACCCACAACGCCACCCCTGCCAGCGTGCCGCCCTGCAGCGCGGGGGACAGGCCCACCCGCAGGTGCCGCTCACCCGCGGCGGGGGCCAGCACGCCCCGCACAGGGGCATCCGTGACGTCCTCTCCGGAGAGTGCCCGGGCCAGCAGCGGTGACAGGGCCTGCGCCACCTGCGGCCACAGCTCCGCGAGAGGACGGCCCACGTGCGCGCGCGGCTCCAGACCGGACAGCGCCGCCAGCGTGGCATTCACCCACACGGGACGCAGCTCCCGGTCCAGCAGGGCCACCCCACAACCCGCCGCGCTCAGGAGGGCCCCCAGAAAGGGCCGAGCCTCCTCGGGCGCCGCCAGCGTGGACGGACCTTCGGAATACCGGTGGAGTAGGGACTGCGGCATGGTCAGGTCGTCCAGGCGGCGCGGGGCTGTCCCGCACCACCTGAGAGTATACCGCTGTCAGGGTCCGCTGGAAATACCGGTTAGCCCTGGACTGCGGGGTGATGAAGACGACCTGGAACGTTGGTTGCCCGGCGAGCGGACGGGCTTCAGCGCTGCTTCAGTTCGCGGCGCATCTCTTCGAGCTGGGTCCGGATGCTGCCGTCGTAGAGGATGCTGCCCACCTGGGCGGAGACACCACCCAACAGGCTGGGGTCCACGCGCGTCTCCAGGAGGACGTTGCGCTGGGTCAGCTGTTGCAGGGTCTGCTGGAGCTGGGCAAGGGCGTCGGCCGGAAGCGGCGCGGCGCTGGTGACGTGGCCCCGGACGCGGCCGGCACGGGCGTCCGCCATGTCGCGGAAGAGGCGGGCGATGTCCGCCAGGTAGCCCAGGCGGTTGCGGTCCACCAGCAGGCGGAGGGTGTTGGCCAGCGTGGCCTCCACGCCGCCGGGGATGGCCTGCATCACCGACTCCACCACCCGCAGGCGCTGCTCGCGGGTGTAGGCGGGGTTGACGAGCACATCCGTCAGCTCGGCGTTCTTCGCGATGACATCGGCGAAGGCGGTGAGCTGCTCGGCGACGGCGTCAGTGCGGCCCGCCTCCGAAGCGACATCGAGGAGGGCGCGGGCGTAGCGGCGGGCGATCGACACGTTCACCATGGCGGTCGCGCCCTTAGCACGGGGATTTCCCCCGAGCAACGTCCCTGGCATCGCGAAGCCCTGTCACCGGGGGCACGCTTGCTGGCCCGGGCCGTGGCGCGGGAAAGCGGCGCTTATCGGCAGGAAGGCGCGGGAAGGGGGCTTGGCGAGCTGGCGCGAACACCCGTAGGGTGGTGTCCTCTCGGCCCCCCATGCTTGACCTCGTCATCGGCATCGACCTGGGTACTACCAACAGCGCCGTGGCGACCGTGGAAGACGGACGCCCGCGTATGATTCCCCCGCGCGCGGGTGGTCGGTTGACGCCGTCCACGCTGGGCGTGAACAAAGCCGGTGAGCGCGTGGTGGGCGCTGCGGCACAAGCACTGGGCGAGGAGCACCCGGACTCCGTGGTGTGGGCCACCAAGCGCTTCTTGGGGCGCCGCTACACGCCGGAGCTGGTGCAGGAGGCGAAGGCGCTGGTGCCGTATCCGCTGGTGGCCGGGCCCTCTGGCGACGTGCGCGTGCGGCTCGCCGGGCGGGTGATGCCCGTCACGCAGGTGTCCGCGATGATTCTGGGCGAGCTGGCCCTGGACGCGCAGGCGCACTTCGGCCGCCCCGTCACCAAGTGTGTCATCACGGTTCCGGCCAACTTCGACGACAACCAGCGGCAGGCCACGCGCGAGGCGGCCAGCATCGCCGGGCTGGACGTGGTGCGGCTGGTGAACGAGCCCACCGCCGCGGCGCTGGCGTATGGCCTGTCACGCGGCTTCGAAGGCAACGCGCTGGTGTTCGACCTGGGCGGTGGCACCTTCGATGTGTCCATCCTCGAGGTGAAGTCCGGTGTCTTCGAGGTGCGCGCCACCGGCGGCGATCCGCGGCTGGGTGGCGAGGACTTCGACCAGCGCATCGTCCAGTGGCTCCTGGCGCAAGTGGACGATGAGCTGCGGCACGTGGTGTCGCAGGACGCGCAGAGCCTGCGCCGGCTGAAGGTGGCCGCCGAGTCCGCCAAGCGCGAGCTCACCGAGAAGGAAGAGGCGTCCATCTACGTCGCCGGGTTGGGCGACCATTCGGCGCCCGGCAAGCGGATGGTGGAGCTGGAGACGGTGCTGACGCGCTCCTTCTTCGAAACGCTGTCCGAGCCGCTGTCGCGCCGCTGCCTCGATGTCTGCGAGTCGGTGATGCGCGAGGCGAACATGGACCCCCACGCGGTGGACGTGGTGCTGCTGGTGGGCGGCATGACGCGCGTGCCGCTGGTGCGGCGGCTGGTGGCGGACTTCTTCGGCCGCGCGCCCTCCACGGACGTGCACCCGGAGGAGGCCGTCGCGCTGGGTGCCGCGGTGCAGGCCGACGAGCTCGTCCGCCAGTCCGGTCAGGCGCTGCTGCTGGACGTCGCCGCCCAGAGCCTGGGCGTGGGCGTCATGGGTGGGCGCGTGAAGCGGCTCATCCCGAAGAACACCGGCGTGCCGGTGGTGGCGCGGGACATCTTCTATCCGGGCAGCTCCGGCCAGCAGGAAGCGCGCATCCCCGTGTACCAGGGCGAGAGCGAGTTCCAGGACGAGAACTACAAGCTGGGCGAGGTGGTGCTGAAGCGCCTCCACGTCGCCGCGCGCGGAGAGGTGCCGCTGGAGGTCGTCTTCGAGCTGTCCAGCGAGGCCATCCTGTCCGTCAAGGCCACGGACCTGACCTCAGGCAACATGGAGGCCGTGCGGCTGGAGGCCCGTGCGGGGCTGCCGCAGGGCGAGGCGGAGAAGCTGGGCGCGGAGCAGGCCCACTACGCGCGCTCGCAGGGCGTGGTGGACGCGAAGCGCGCGGAGGAGCTGTTCCGCAAGCTGCTGGAGCGCGGAGAGAAGCTGGCGCGGCTGCTCCAGCGCAGCGCGCAGGAGAACCCCAGCCCGGAGGCGCAGGCCACCCTGGGCACGGTGCAGCGTCTGTTGGATGGTGGCCGCTCTGCCCTCGACAGCGGCAACGCGGCGCAGTGCGCCACCATTGCCAAGCAGCTCACGCGGCTGTTGTCTGGTCGCCAGGAGCCTCGCGCCTGAGCGTCCATCCCCGAACGGTGGCCCCGGGCGCCGGTGGCCTTGGCACCCCTTTCCACCTATCCGTGAACGTATGAGCCCTCCTCCCAACGCGCGTGACACCGTGTTCGTGGTGGATGACTCCCGTACCGCCCGGGAGGTGGTGCGCCTGCACCTGACACGGCTGGGCTGCGAGGCGGTGGCGCTGGAGGGGGGCGAGGCGTGCATGGCCGAGCTGGCCCGGCGCACCCCGGCGCTCATCCTGTTGGACCTGCGCATGGAGCGCATGCAGGGGGACGAGGTGTGCCGGCTGGTGAAGGCGCACGCCGCGGGGCGCAACGTGCCCGTCATCATGTTCACCTCCGGCGGCGAGCCCCACGAGGTGATGCACTGCTGGCGCGCGGGCGCCGACGACTTCCTGCCCAAGCCGGTGGCGCTGGGCGCCCTGGAGGCGAAGCTGGCCGCGGTGCGCCAGGCCCGGGAGCGTGTCCGCGAGGGCCTGCCGCGTGGGCGTCGGGTGCTGCTGGTGGAGGGCGGGCGTTTCCTGCACACCTTCCTGGGCGGCTCGTTGGAGCAGGAGGGCCTCCACGTCCTCTACGCGCGGGACATGGGGGACGCGGCGAACCTGGCGGCGGAGCACGGCGCGCAGCTGGATGGCTTCGTGGTGGACGTGTCGCGCACGCCGCGCGAGGCGCTGGCCCTGGCCACGAAGCTCCACGACGCGCACCCGCGCAAGCCGCTGGTGCTGCTGTCGCGCGCGGAGGAGTCGCAGGAGGTGCTCGCCCGGGCGCAGGCGCTGGGAGGCGCGCCGCTCCTGGAGAAGCGTCACATGGGCGCGGACGAGCTGCTCGGCTGCGTCCTGGGGCGACTGCTTCCGGGCCACGCCCCGCTGCGCGCCGCGGAGCGCGTGCCCTTCTTCACGGTGGTGGAGTTCACCACGCCCAACGGGGCGACGCTGTCGGGCTTCAGCCATGACGCGGGGCCGGGCGCGCTCTTCGTGCGCACCCTGACGCCGGCGCGCGAGGGCACCCGGCTGACGCTGAAGGTGTTGCTCGCGGGCCAGCGCGCGCCCTGCACCGCCGAGGCGACGGTGGCGTGGTCCAACCCGCCCCTGCCGCAGGGCGTCTTCCGGTCCTCGGTGGGCATGGGGTTGCGGCTGGAGCACATGGATCCGGTGCTCACCCAGCAGTTCGTCCGCTTCGTGCCCCGGGGCCTCGGTTTTCCGGCTCCAGGTTCGCCGCGCGCCTCAGGTTTCTGAGAGGCGAGGACGCCCGCACCGGGTGGCGGGGCCGGGGTTCCCAGGGGGCCAGTGCCCTGGCACGCCGGTGGCAGATGTCCCGGCCGCCGCTGGCGTGGCACCGGGGAGGCCCGGGGGCCGTCAGTGGGGCCGAAGTGCAACGGGAGGGTCGAATGCGGCAGTGGAAACGCTGGAGCTGGGCCGGAGTGGTGGCTGTCGTCGCGGTGGGGTGTGACGAGGGCAACAAGCCGTTGTCCCCGGTCGACAACGAGCCCGTGCAGCAGGAGGCCCGGCTGGAGAGCTTCCCTGGCTGTGAGGCCCTGGAGCAGCACATCGAGGACACGGCGACGAAGCAGATGCGCGCGTCGCTGGAGGTCTACAAGCAGTACGCCTACGCCGGTGGCCGCGGCGATGAGTCGCCCACGGCGGGCCCCCCCCAAGAGGACTCCTCCGGAGGCGGCGACAGGCCCAACGACTACACGGGCACGAACAACCAGGTCGCCGGCGTGCACGAGGCCGACTTCGTGCAGAACGACGGCACGCGCATCTTCGTGCTGTCGGGCCCCCGGCTCTACATCCACCGTTCGTGGCCCGCGGAGCAGCTCACGCGGACGGCCGTGCTGGAGGTGGAGGGCTGGCCGCGCGAGATGCTGCTCGACGCCGAGCGCAACCGGCTGGTCATCACCTCGGCGGTGGCCGAGGACCGCCCCGGGACGGTGGCGGGGGGCCGCGGCATGGACGACATGCCAGTCGTCGACTGCGCCGGTTTCGGTTGTGGCCCTGCGTACAGCAACACCGTGAAGGTGACGGTGGTGGACGTGGCGGACCTGGAGGCGCCTCGGGTGCTGGAGCAGGTCTACCTGCCCGGCGGCTACATCAACGCCCGGCGCGTGGACAGCGCGGTGCGGCTGGTGTTCTCGGACGGGTTCCGCTGGCCGGCGGACGTGCGCCTCTATCCCGAGTACTCGCCGGGGTTCTTCGATGACCGCTCCCGGCTGGTCGCGTCCATCGACGCGCTCATCAAGCAGAACGAGCAGCGCATCCGCGCGCAGTCGTTGGAGGACTGGCTGCCGAAGGGCCGGCGCGTGACGGCGGACGGCGAGGTGAAGCCGCTCGCGTATGACTGCACGTCGTTCTACCGCGTCAACGGGCCCACCGGGCTGGGCCTGATGTCGGTGCTGTCGCTGAACCTGGACGCGGAGGATTCGTCGCCCAGCCGGACCAGCGTGGTGGGCACGCCCGGCGAGGTGTACGCGTCCCATGAGGCGCTCTACGTGGCGTCTCGCCACTGGTGGTGGTGGCCGGAGCCCGGCCAGACGCCGCACACGTACCTCCACAAGTTCGACATCCGCGACCCGGACCAGGCCACCTACGTGGGCAGCGGCACGGTGGAGGGATACATCGTCAACCAGTTCGCCATGGACGAGCGCGAGGGCGTGCTGCGGGTGGCCACCACCGTGGAGCTCCCACCGGAGAACCCGGGGACCGGGAACGGCGGGGACACCGTGTGGACGCCCCCGGAGACGGTCAACCGCGTGGTGACGCTGCATGCGCGGGACGGGCACCTGAAGGAGCTGGGCCGCAGCGAGGACCTGGCCCGGGGTGAGCGCATCTTCAGCGCGCGCTTCATGGGCACGCGCGGCTACGTCGTCACCTTCCGGCAGGTGGACCCGCTCTTCACCTTCGACCTGAGCGACCCGGCGAACCCGCGCAAGGTGGGCGAGCTGAAGATTCCGGGCTTCTCCACGTACATCCACCCGCTGGGTGACACGCACCTGCTCACCTTCGGCGAGCACCGCAACGAGGACGGCACCTGGCAGGACCGCGCCCTCAAGCTGTCGCTCTTCGACGTGAGTGATTTGGCGCAGCCCCGGGAGACCTTCACGCAGTTGCTGGGCTCGATGGGCAGCCACAGCGAGGCGCTCTACGAGCACAAGGCCTTCACCTACTTCCCCGCCAAGGGCTTGCTGGCCCTGCCCTTCACGGACTGGGACTACAACGCCTACGACTACTGGTCCGGCTTCCGCAGCGAGCTGCGCGTCTTCCGCGTGGACACGGCCACGGGCTTCTCGCCGGTGGGCACCGTCTCCGTGCGGGACATGTACCAGTCGCTCAACTTCCGGCACTGGAGCTGGTACTGGCAGCCCAC
Organism: Myxococcus sp. AB056; assembly: GCF_006547365.1. Lineage (NCBI taxonomy): Bacteria > Pseudomonadati > Myxococcota > Myxococcia > Myxococcales > Myxococcaceae > Myxococcus > Myxococcus sp. AB056. Next base: position 80,324 of record NZ_VHLB01000008.1, read on the forward strand.
GGTGCGCCGCAGCATCATGGCGGACGACTACGTCTACACCATCTCCGACGCGGGGCTGCGCGTGTCCCACGTGGACAGCCTCCAGACGCCGCTGGTCACCGCGCCCTTCCATCCGCCCATGCTGCCGTAACGGGGGCTTGCCCCCTGGGACGCCGGGTGTCCCAGGGGGACGCATCACGGGTGTGTGACCGGGCCTTCCGGTCAGGCGAGGGAGGCGTGGCGCGTCGGACGTGGGCAGCGCATTCCCTGCCGGAAGGCGCTATAGGCGCACTTCCCATGTCCACCGCCGTGTTGCCAACGTCCTCCGTGAATTCCCCCCGCACCGAGCTCCGGGAGCTGGCTCGGCTGGCGGTTCCCATCGCCATCGCCCAGGGTGGGCAGGCGCTCATGGGGTTGGTGGATACGCTGGTGGTGGGCCGCGCGGGGACGTCCGCGCTGGCCTCGGTGGGGTTGGGCAACGGCCTCTTCTTCGCCGTCAGCGGCTTCGGCATGGGCCTGATGATGGGCTTCGATCCGCTGCTCTCGCAGGCGATGGGGGCCCGGCAGTTCACCCGGGCGCGGGCGCTGCTGTGGCAGGGCGGGTGGCTGGCCCTGTTCGCGGGCGTGCTGCTGGCCTTGCTGCTCTTGCTGACGCCGCCGCTGCTGCTGCTGGCGGGAGTCGGCCCGGACGAGGTGGCGGGTGCGCGGGACTACCTGGTGTGGCGCGCGCCCAGCATGCCGTTGATGCTGGCCTTCCTCTCGGTGCGCTCCTACTGCCAGTCAACGGCCTTCACGCGGCCGCTGGTCATCGCGACCGTCGTGGCCAACATCTTCAACCTGGGCGCGGACATCCTGCTCGTATTTGGCGGCGAGGTGCTGCCGCCCGTCTTCGGGCCGCTGCGCGCGATTCCGGCCATGGGCGTGGCGGGCTCGGCGCTGGCCACGACGCTGTGCACCGGGGTGCAACTGGCCGTCGTCGTGCTCGCGGTACGGGCGCGGCCCCTGGAGGGGGCGGTGCGCTCCACGCGCCTGCCGGTGTGGGCCGACCTGGCGCAAGCGGTGAAGCTGGGCATCCCCATTGGGCTCCACATCGCGGCGGAGATTGGCGTGTTCGCGCTGGCAGGCGTCCTGGCGGCGGGGCTGGGCCCAGCGAGCGTGGGTGCGCACCAGATTGCCATCTCCTTCGCGAGCGTCACCTTCACCGTGGCCATGGGCATTGGCAACGCGGGCAGCGTGAGGGTGGGCTGGGCGGTGGGTTCGCACAACACGCCTCAGGCGCGGTTGAGCGGATTCATGGCCTTCGCGGGCGGCGCGGGTTTCATGGCGCTGGGGGGCCTGGTGTTCGCGCTGTTCCCACAGTCTCTGGCGCGGCTGGCGGGGGCCCCCGACGACGTGTTGCCGCTGGTGGTGCCGCTGCTGATGGTGAGCGCCATCTTCCAGGTGTTCGACGGCGTGCAGGGCGTGGGCGCGGGCGTGCTGCGCGGCACGGGTGACACGCGCTTCACCTTCCTGGCCAACATGGTGGGGCACTACGCCATTGGCCTGCCGCTGACGCTGCTGTTGGGCTTCAAGCTGGGCCTGGGCGTGGTGGGCATCTGGTGGGGCCTGTGCGCGGGCCTCATCACCGTGGCCGTGGCGTTGCTGTGGCGCTTCAACCGGATGAGCGCGGGCACGCTGCGTCCGGTCGAAGCGTAGCGGCGCGCGGCGGCTACCAGGGCAGGTACTGCTGAATCATCTGCCGCCACACGGGCCAGTCGTGCGTGCCGCCTTGCCACACGGCCAGGTGGTTGCCGATGTCCTTCTTCCACAGCAGGTTGGAGAGGTGCTCGTTGGAGGGGCGGCAGAAGTCGTGCTCCCCCACCGCCAGCACCATCTCCACACGCTGGAGGGCGGAGAGCTGCGCGGGGTCCGTGAGGTTCGGCAGCCATTCCGTGCACGAATGGAAGTAGACGTCCGAGTCGTGGTGTCCGTCGAGGAACTCGTTCGTCTCGAACTTGCCGCCCATGGACAGCAGGCGCCGGAAGACGTGCGGGTGCCGCAGGCCGACGTTGTACGCGTGGAAGCCGCCGAAGCTGCACCCGGCCAGGGTGAGGCGCCCGCCGGTGCTGCGGCTCTTGAGCAGAGGCACCACTTCGTGGAGGAGGTACTCCTCCCACTGCTGGTGGCGCCGGACGCGCTCCGCCGGGTGGATGGCGGTGTTGAACCAGGACTCCTCGTCCACCGAGTCCGGGCACACCACGATGTACCGGCCGGACTGGACGCGGTCGGCGATGGCGCCGATGAGGCCGAAGTCCTCGGCCTGGAAGAAGCGGCCCTTGCTGGTCGGCAGCAGGAGCACGGGTTCGCCCGAGTGACCGAAGATGAGCAGCTCCATGTCGCGGTGCAGTCGCTCGCTGTACCAGCGGTGGTATTCGCGGTTCATGGCGCGCAATCTAATCGCAATGCGTCAAAGGCAACGACTGGAGTGCGAGGCCCGCCTGCCGGACTGCCGGGATTGAACACCTGGGTGGATGTCTGACTTTGCCGAGTCGGCGGTTACCCGCCCGGGTATTCGTTGCGGCTCCCACTGAGGGTGTCGAGCTTTGAACGCGAGACTTCCAGGCCATTCGTGCGCGTGCATGGCCAGGGGAGGCGAGGCCGCCAGGACAAGGTGATGGCGCAGCGGCGCTGAGCGCTTCATCGGTTGGCACGTCGCGGCGGATTCATCCGTCTGGCACGCATGGGTTGCCGCCTGTGTGGCCAGAAGCCTGCCCGCATTGCTCGCTCTTGGGCATACCACCCCAGGGGGAGCGCGCGTCCTGGGCTTTCGTAGGACAAGTCGTCTTGTGCCGGTCTCCAGACGGAAACGAGAATGCAGACGCACGTGCTCGCTTGTGCGGTCAGACACGTGGGCGGTGGGGGGAGTGCCATGAAGAAGGACCTCGGGCTTCCGGAGCAGCCCGCCGTGCCACGCGTGGTCACGGCGGAGCCATTGGCTCACGTTGCAGAAGACGGCCGGGCTCATCTGCTGCGCGAGCACTTGGAGGCCGTGGGGCAGTGGGCCGCGAGGCTGGCGCCGCGAGAGGACTTGCGCGCACCCGCGCTGGCCGTGGGGCAGTGGCATGACCTGGGCAAGTACACCCGGGACTTCCAGATACGCATCCGCAAGGAGAACGGCTTCGAGGCGCACCTGGAGAAAGAGGGCGCGCTGGAGCGAGACCACTCGACGGCCGGGGCGCTCTGGGCGCTGAGTCGGGACCGGCGTCTGATGCCGCTGGCATTCGCGATAGCCGGGCACCACTCAGGCTTGCCCGACGCGTCGAACCTCCGGAACCGCGTGGGGCGCACGGAGAAGCAGGCGTTGCTCTCCGATGCGCGGGCTCGCTGTGACGCACCCGCTTTGCTGGACGGACCGTTGGGCTTCTCTCCGGAGGCGCTCGACAAGCTCGAACCACGGCAAGTGGAGCTCTGGACGCGGATGCTCTTCTCCGTCCTTTGTGACGCGGACTTCCTGGACACCGAAGCCTTCTTCGATGCGAACAGGAGCGCGGCCCGTGAGGTGCCGGTGTCGTTGTCGCAGCTCGCCGAGCGTCTCCGCGGCTTCCTGCGGGAGAAGCAGCGTGGGGCTCCGGACACGGAGGTGAACCGGGTGCGCCGCGAGGTGCTCACCGCAGCCGTGGAGGCCGCGGTGCAGCGCCCCGGTGTCTTCAGCCTCACGGTACCCACGGGGGGAGGGAAGACGCTGACGTCCATGGCCTTCGCGCTCGAACATGCGCGGACGCAGGGGCTTCAGCGCGTCATCGTCGCCATCCCCTACACCTCCATCATCGAGCAGAGCGCGGAGGCGTACCGCCAGGCCTTCCAGGGGCTGGAGCACGCCGTCATCGAGCACCACTCCGCTGTCGACCCGGACCGGGAGACGCCGCTCAACCGCGTCGCCAGTGAGAACTGGGACGCGCCCATCATCGTCACCACCACGGTGCAGCTCCTGGAGAGCCTCTTCGCTCACCGCCCGTCGGCGTGCCGCAAGCTGCACCGCGTGGCCCGGAGCGTCATCGTGCTCGACGAGGCACAGACGCTGCCCGCCTCGCTCCTGGAGCCCGTCCTGGATGGCTTGGGCGCGCTGGTGAGGGACTACGGCTGCTCCGTGGTCATCTGCACCGCCACGCAGCCGGCGCTGGGCCGTCGCCCGGACTTCCCGGAAGGGCTGCCGGAGGTGCGTGAAATCGTCCCGGCCTCGGTGCGCGCCTTCGAGCGGCTGCGCCGTGTGCGCGTGCGCTGGCCCTCGTCAGGGCGGAAGCTCCCCTATGCCGAGTTGGCCGACGCCGTGGCGGCCGAGCGGGACGTGCTCGCGGTGGTCCACCTGCGGGCCGACGCGCGGCGGCTCTGCGAGCTCGTGGATGAACGGCTGGGGCATGAAGAGACGCTGCACCTGTCCGCGTTGATGTGCCCGGAGCATCGCTCCCAGGTGCTTGCGGACATCAAGGCCCGAAAACGAAGAGGGGAGCCTGTGCGGTTGGTGGCCACCCAACTCGTCGAGGCGGGCGTGGACCTGGACTTCGGCGTCGTCTACCGAGGCCTGGGAGGCCTGGACGCGCTGGCCCAGGCCGCTGGCCGGTGCAACCGGGAGGGGCTGATGGAGGGCCTGGGCGAGCTGCGCGTCTATGAGCCTGAGACGCAGCCCCCCAGGGGCGTTCCTCGCGCCGCCCAGGACGTCACACGCGGCCTGCTGGAGCAATCACCAGACCTGGACTTGTTCGCGCCCGAGAGCTTCCAGCGCTACTTCGCCAGGCTCTACGCCACGCGCCACCGGGATGAGAAGGGTATTCAGGCGCTGCGCGCGAAGTTCCAGTTCGAAGAGGTGTCCAAGGCGTTCAAGCTCGTCGAGGACGACTGGAGCGCTTCGGTGGTGGTGCCCTACGCGGGCCATGCGCCGCTGGTGAATGCGCTGCGTGAGCGAGGCCCTTCGCGAGAGCGGCTGCGCGCGCTGCAACGCTTCACGGTGACGGTGCCCCGCAAGCTCCGGGACGCCTGGCTGGCGCGCGAGCTGGCGCGGCTCGCTGCCGAGACGGTGGCGTACCTGGGGCCGGAGCACACGTCCGCGTACCACAAGCGCTTCGGCCTGCTTCCGGACCACGTCGGCATCTTCGACCCGTCCTTCCTCATTCCCGCTTGAGACCCGCTTCAGGAGGTGTGGATGACAGCAACGCCAGGCAGAAGTTTTCGCGTGAGGGCGCGGGGGCCCGTGGCCTGTTTCACGCGGCCCGAGATGAAGGCCGAGCGCGTCAGCTACGAGGTGATGACGCCCTCCGCGGCACGTGGGGTGCTGGAGGCCATCCTATGGAAGCCGGCCATTCGTTGGCACGTTCACGAAATCGCCGTGCTCGCGCCGGTGCGGTGGACCAGCTTCCGCCGCAACGAGGTCAACAGCCGGGCCACTGTGGGGAAGTTCGACTACGCGGCGGACGAGGACCGGGCCCAGCGCAACACGGTGGCGCTGCGAGACGTGGACTACGTCATCACCGCGTCCTTCGCCCTGGTGCCGGGCAAGGCGGGGCCCGACGACAACGTGCGCAAGTTCGAGGACATGTTCGAGCGGCGTCTGGAGCGAGGCCAGTTCTTCCATGCGCCCTACCTGGGATGCCGTGAGTTCGCGGCGCGCGTCGAGCCCGCGGAGGACGTCCTGTTGCCGCATGAGTCAGGCCAGGGGCGGAGGCCGCTGGGCCTCATGTTCTACGACTTCGTCTTCGACATTCCTGGAGAGCCGGTGCGTCCTGAGTTCTTCCAGGCGTTCCTGGAGGACGGTGTGCTGCGTGTGCCGCCTCGGGCGCAGGTGCTGGGGGGAGGCGTTCCATGATGCTGACGGCGCTGAATGACTTCGCGCGCGAGCGAGGGCTCACGGATGACCCTCTGTACGAGGTCAAGCCCGTGGACTTCTTCATTCGCATCAGCGCGAAGGGGAAGTTCATCAAGCTGGAGTCCCTGGCGAGGGAAGACGGGAGAGGCAATTCGATGCCAATCCCCAGGTTGCCGCAGCGCTCGGTGAACATCGCGGCGGGCTTCTTCGCGGACAACTCGAAGTACGTCCTCGCCTACGAGAAGGATGCGCCCAAGGCGAAGGCAGGCGGCGTGGAGAAGCGCCTGGCCCGGTTGGAAGCCTTCTTGAAACCGGTGCGCGAGGTCGTCGCGGAGACGAAGGACGCGGAGGCCCGGGCCGTGGCGTCCTTCCTGGGCAGCGAGGCCGAGCGGAGCAAGGCGCTGGCGGACAGGGGGGCCGAGGAGTGGACGGGCTCCGAGATGCTCGCATTCGTCGTTGGTGAGGCCACGACGCCCGTGCACCAGAACCCCGCCATCCGTGCCTGCTGGGAGCGTCGCGCGGGTGCGCAGCGCGCGTTGGGGCGGAGGGCGTTGTGTCTGGTGACGGGCCGCGAGGGCGTGGTGGCCGTCACGCACCCCAAGTTGAAGAACGTCCCTGAGGCCCAGCCGTCCGGGGCGCCGCTGGTGTCCTTCAACGCGCCCGCGTTTTCGTCGCATGGTTTGGAGCAGGGGGAGAACGCGCCCATCTCTCAGGAGGCGTCGCTGGGCTACGTGCTGGCCCTCAACGACATGCTGCGGAGGACGGAGCAGCGCCGTTTCCGTCAAGGCATTCAGTTGGCGGATGGCTCGGTGATGGTGTTCTGGACGCGCGCCTCTCCTTCGGAAGAGAGCTTCCTGTTGTCGCTCCTGGACCCGACGGAGGATGACCTCAAGCGCTTCGTTGAGTCTCCGCTCAAGGGCGTCGAGCGGGGAGAACTGGATGACCGCGCCTTCTACGCCGTGACGCTGGCGGGGAACGCGGGCCGCGTCGCGGTGCATGATTGGTTCGAGTCTCGCGTGGGCGAGGTGAAGCAGAACATCCGGCGCTATTTCGACGACCTGCGCATGGGCGACGCGCCAGCGGGGCCGATCCCCGTCTATCGCCTGCTCAAGGCCGTGGAGGCGCCCTCGGGACGAGGCCTGACGCCGGACATCGCCGCACGGATGCTGGGGGCGGCGTTGCGAGGTCAGCCCTTCCCGCGCCAGCTCCTGGTGGCCGCGCTGGACCGGCTGCGGTTGCCGCCCGCTGACGGCGGGGTCGAGCGCGAGCAACTCCGGCTCCGCGTCGCGCTCATCAAGGCGTACCTGTTGCGAGATCGAAATCGTGGATCCACTCCCCTGGAGGTCACTGTGTCATTGGACAAGGACAATCCTTCGCAGCCCTATGTGCTCGGCCGCCTCTTCGCTGTGCTGGAGCGACTGCAGGGCGTGGCGCTGAAGGACCTCAACGCCACCATCCGCGACCGTTACTTCGGCGCCGCGTCTCGAAACCCCGTCACCGTCTTCCCCCGGCTGATTCAGCTCTCCGTTCACCATGCCTCCAAGGCGGGGGAGAACGGCAGGTGGCTGGAGCGGACGAAGGGGGAGGTGATGGCCCTGCTGCCTTCCAAGGACCCATTTCCGCCTGTGTTCCAGCCCGAGCAGCAGGGCCTCTTCGCCGTGGGCTACTACCACCAGCGCGAAGCGTTCATCACGAAGCGCGAGGCCGCCGCGACTCCGGCTGATTCGGCAGCGTCCTCCACCTGAGCCTTCTCCGCCTCCAAACCCATTCCAGAGAAAGCGCCATGACCGACCTCAAGCAACGCCATGACTTCGTCCTGTTCTTCGACGTGTTGGATGGAAACCCAAACGGGGATCCCGACGCCGGCAACCTGCCTCGCATTGATGCGGAGACGGGCCATGGGCTGGTGACGGACGTGAGCCTCAAGCGCAAGGTGCGAAACTTCGTCCTGCTCACGCAGGAGGGAAAGCCCGGGCTGGACATCTTCGTCAAGGAGAAGGCCATCCTGAACAACCGCATTGCGGATGGATACAAGAGCCTGGGCATCGACCTGAACGAGAAACCCGCTCGCGCGGAGGATGGCAAGAAGCGCAACGACAAGGGCAGGGCCCAGGGCTCCGAGGTGGAGAAGGGCCGCGCGTGGATGTGCAAGACGTTCTTCGATGTCCGCACCTTTGGTGCGGTAATGTCCACGGGGCCCAATGCGGGGCAGGTGCGTGGGCCGGTGCAGCTCACCTTCGCCCGCTCGGTGGACCCTATTGTGTCGCAAGAGCATTCCATCACCCGCATGGCGGTGGCGACTGAGGACGAAGCGGAAAAGCAGGGCGGTGACAACCGCACCATGGGCCGGAAGAACACCGTGCCCTACGGGCTCTACCGGGCGCACGGCTTCGTCTCACCGCACCTGGCGAAGCAGACGGGGTTCGGCACGGCGGACCTGGAGATGCTCTTCCAGTCCTTCACGCACATGTTCGAACTGGACCGCAGCGCCGCGCGAGGGCTGATGTCCATGCGCAAGGTGGTGGTGTTCAAGCATGGCTCGGGGCTCGGCAACGCGCCGGCCCACGCGCTGTTCGACCGCGTCCATGCGGTGCGCGCCCAGCCGGAGAAGCCAGCTCGAAGCTTCTCCGACTACGCGGTGCGTGTGGACAAGGCAGGGCTGCCCCAGGGCATCGAGGTGCTGGAGTTGGTGGGATGAGCACGGACCGCGAGACGTGGGTGGCGCTGTCGGCGCTCCAGCACCTGCTGTACTGCGAGCGGCAGGCGGCGCTCATCCACGTCGAGCGGCAATGGCGCGAGGACGTCAACACCGCCTCCGGCAGACTGCTGCACGAGCGCGTGGACCTGCCGGGACATGACGCGCGGGTGGGACGGCGGGTGGAGCGGGCCGTGTTGCTGGGCTCGCAGCGGCTGCGCGTGTCCGGGCGCGCGGACATGGTCGAGTACCAGCGGGACGCGAAGGGGGCGGGCTGGCGGCCCTTCCCGGTGGAGGTGAAGCGCGGCCGGCGCAAGGCGGGTGAGGCGGACCGCGTGCAGCTCTGCGCGCAGGCGCTGTGCCTGGAGGAGATGCACGGCGTGGATGTCCCGGAAGGGGCGCTCTTCTACGGTGTGGAGCACAAGCGTGCCGCGGTGCGCTTCGACGCGGAGCTGCGCCAGCGGACCGAGGACGCCATCGCGCGCATGCACGAGGTGCTGCGCCGGCAGGAGGTCCCTGTCGTGGCGCGCGCACCCCGATGTGACAAGTGCTCGCTGGAGCCGCTGTGCCTTCCTGGAGTGACGGCGGGGCAGCGGAGCGCCCGGGACTTCCTGACTCGGTGGATGGACGAAGACGGCTGAACGGAGGAGCGCATGACAACCGCGCTGAACACGCTGTTCATTACCGCGGAAGGGACTCGCCTGAACAAGGAAGGCGAGTGCGTGGTGGTGACGGTTCAAGACCAGAAGAAGGCGGAGGTTCCCTTGCGGCACCTGCGCTCGGTGGTGTGCCTGACGCGCGCGTGGCTGACGCCTGAGTTGATGGAGAGCTGCCTGGAGGCGGGCATCCATGTCTCCTTCTTCGGGATGACGGGGCGCTTCCTGGCGAGGGTGGAGGGCGTGCCGGGCGGCAACGTGTTGTTGCGGCGGCAGCAGTACCGGGCGGCGGATGACGTTGCTCGCTCGGTGGCCATCTCCCGGGCATTGGTGGTGGGGAAGCTCGGGAACGCGCGGCAGTTCGTGTTGCATGCGCGGCGTGACGCGGCGCCCGAGCGACAGGAGGCCCTGTCGGAGACGGCGCGGCGGCTGTCGGAGCACCTGCGCGCGCTGACACGCGTGGAGGACTTGGAGCAGGTGCGAGGGCTGGAAGGCATCGCGGCGCGCGACTACTTCGAGTCCTTTCCCGCGCTGCTGAAGAAGAGCGCCCAGGGCTTCGAGTTCGATGGCCGCAACCGCCGGCCTCCGAGGAATCCGCTGAACGCGATGCTCTCGTTTGGCTATGCGTTGCTGGCGCAGGATTGCGCGGGCGCGCTCACGGGTGTTGGGCTCGACCCCGCCGTGGGGTTCCTGCACGAGGACCGCCCTGGGCGCCTGTCGTTGGCGCTGGATTTGATGGAGGAGTTCCGTGCGCCGGTGGTGGACCGGCTCGTCTTCTCGCTGGTGAATCGAGGGCAACTCAAGCCCGGGGACTTCCGCACGGAGTCGGCGGGGGCCGTGTTGCTGAAGGACGATGCGCGCAAGACGTTCCTCGTGGCCTACCAGGAGGCGAAGCAGGTGGGGGTGCGGCACGCGTTCCTGGGGCAGGAGACGACCTGGGGCATGGCGCCTCACCTGCAAGCGTTGCTGTTGGCACGCCACCTCCGAGGGGAGCTGGACGGCTACCCTCCCTTCGCGATGCGCTGATGCGTAGATTGACCGTGCTGATTTGTTACGACGTGCGGGTGTCGGACCCACAGGGGCCTCGGCGCCTGCGCAAGATTGCGCGGGCTTGCAGAGACCATGGCGTGCGAGTGCAATACTCCGTCTTCGAGTGTGTCCTGGAGCCCAAGGACTGGGTCGTCCTGCGCGCCCGCCTGCTCGGCGCATTCGATTCGGAATGCGACAGCCTGCGCTTCTACTTCCTGTCGGAGGACGATGCCCGGAAGACGGAGCATCATGGCGCCAGAGCACCCTTGGACGTCGAGGGGCCGCTGGTCCTGTAGGCCTCCGCGAACCCGTCCCGGTGTACGCTCCGTCGAGGGTTCGCGCTCTTTGAAATCCCAAATAGAATCAAGGGGTTGGGCGAGTGTACGTCACGAGCGGCGGGGAGCCTTCGTGGCAGTACGGGCTGGTTCGCGAAATGCGGCTGGATTCCGTAGTCAGAGCGCTATGTTGGAGAGGCAGAGTCGCTCCTCGTGAACGCGAGGAGCGTGGGTTGAAACTCGAGGCGGCGCAGCGTGCATTCGCGCCGCCACGGTCGCTCCTCGTGAACGCGAGGAGCGTGGGTTGAAACTCTGCGACTCGCCGCGCGACTCGCCGCCAGTGTCGTCGCTCCTCGTGAACGCGAGGAGCGTGGGTTGAAACACCTGGGACCCCATCGGCAATCTGCGGGCGGTGTCGCTCCTCGTGAACGCGAGGAGCGTGGGTTGAAACAGCGCGTTGATGGGCCGCTCGTTGGAGAGCAGCGTCGCTCCTCGTGAACGCGAGGAGCGTGGGTTGAAACATCATCGCGCGGGCTTCAAACTCTTCCCCCTCCGTCGCTCCTCGTGAACGCGAGGAGCGTGGGTTGAAACACTGGCGCGGTGAAGGACGTTCCCCGCGTAGCCAGTCGCTCCTCGTGAACGCGAGGAGCGTGGGTTGAAACTCGTTCATCTGGGACTGAGTGAGTGAGCCATGGCGTCGCTCCTCGTGAACGCGAGGAGCGTGGGTTGAAACTCGGGGCTGGTGGTGATGCCCGATGCCGACCGGTAGTCGCTCCTCGTGAACGCGAGGAGCGTGGGTTGAAACCTGTACGGCGCAGACGGCGGAGACGAGCTGACCGGGTCGCTCCTCGTGAACGCGAGGAGCGTGGGTTGAAACGACGGGGCCCATTCCCCACGTCCGACTTGGGATGCGTCGCTCCTCGTGAACGCGAGGAGCGTGGGTTGAAACCAAACGAGCATGTAGCCCTCGAAGTACGCCTGGGGTCGCTCCTCGTGAACGCGAGGAGCGTGGGTTGAAACCCCAATCCGGATGCGCGGAAGGTGTGGGGAGAGTTGTCGCTCCTCGTGAACGCGAGGAGCGTGGGTTGAAACCTCGCCCTTGAACTTGTCCGCGAGGTCGCGGAAGTCGCTCCTCGTGAACGCGAGGAGCGTGGGTTGAAACCCCCTGTGACTGGCGGCGGGGAGTGGAATCCGGATGTCGCTCCTCGTGAACGCGAGGAGCGTGGGTTGAAACGTCCCATCCGCCTCAGCAGGGATGGGGCCCGCGGGTCGCTCCTCGTGAACGCGAGGAGCGTGGGTTGAAACGAGCCTGGCGAGGAGCTCTCCGGGCTCATCGTCGGGGTCGCTCCTCGTGAACGCGAGGAGCGTGGGTTGAAACGCCAACACAGGCGAGACCATTCCGGTGGGCAACGTCGCTCCTCGTGAACGCGAGGAGCGTGGGTTGAAACTGGGAGCGGAGTTGACCGGTGGCGACGCGGCGAAGTCGCTCCTCGTGAACGCGAGGAGCGTGGGTTGAAACGCGGCCTTCGCGATTTACCGCATCAAGGTGCGCGGTCGCTCCTCGTGAACGCGAGGAGCGTGGGTTGAAACGCGGGACTACGTGCGTGCGAAGTATCGGTGTGGGAGTCGCTCCTCGTGAACGCGAGGAGCGTGGGTTGAAACCTCGCGAATGGGTTCGACCGCCTGGAGCTGGAGGGGGGTCGCTCCTCGTGAACGCGAGGAGCGTGGGTTGAAACAAATCGACGCGCGCGCCGATACTGAAATTGAACGTCGCTCCTCGTGAACGCGAGGAGCGTGGGTTGAAACGCTATCACATGCGTCTGGAACGGGAGCTGGACGCAGTCGCTCCTCGTGAACGCGAGGAGCGTGGGTTGAAACCACTTCGTCGTCATCCCGGGAGGCCGTCGTGCTTGAGGTCGCTCCTCGTGAACGCGAGGAGCGTGGGTTGAAACAGGTAGTCGGCCAGCACGGGCACGAGCAGGCCCGTCGCTCCTCGTGAACGCGAGGAGCGTGGGTTGAAACACGTTGTGGCAGCTCGCGCGCTGCTTGTCCGCGGTCGCTCCTCGTGAACGCGAGGAGCGTGGGTTGAAACGTCTGCTGGTGTCGGGTCAGTTGTCGCGGCGGAGTCGCTCCTCGTGAACGCGAGGAGCGTGGGTTGAAACGCCTGGTGGCAGTCCAGCCAGGCCGAGAAGGAGGTCGCTCCTCGTGAACGCGAGGAGCGTGGGTTGAAACCTGTCGTGGCATCCGAGGCGGCAGACCCCTCGCGGTCGCTCCTCGTGAACGCGAGGAGCGTGGGTTGAAACCCGAGCAAGCGGAAGGCGTCAGGCGCGGCGCGGGCCGTCGCTCCTCGTGAACGCGAGGAGCGTGGGTTGAAACCCGTACGGCGCCCCCAGTCAGTACTACCCGCCTCCGGTCGCTCCTCGTGAACGCGAGGAGCGTGGGTTGAAACCTGAAGCGCGTTTTGATGACGCTCCTGCCCCCCGGTCGCTCCTCGTGAACGCGAGGAGCGTGGGTTGAAACAGCGAATCTTTGGCCAACTCCACGTCCGTCAGCTGTCGCTCCTCGTGAACGCGAGGAGCGTGGGTTGAAACCGGATACGATGTCGGCAACGCGTTCACCGAAGAGTCGCTCCTCGTGAACGCGAGGAGCGTGGGTTGAAACATACTGAACACGGGGCCCCGTCTAGGGTGGTTGGTCGCTCCTCGTGAACGCGAGGAGCGTGGGTTGAAACGGTCCGGATAAGGTGTTCATCGCTCGCGTCTGGCGTCGCTCCTCGTGAACGCGAGGAGCGTGGGTTGAAACAGCGTCAATTGGGAGTTGTGGGCCGAGCGCTGACGTCGCTCCTCGTGAACGCGAGGAGCGTGGGTTGAAACACCCCCCGGGCACGTTTGCTACGTACCTCGACAGTCGCTCCTCGTGAACGCGAGGAGCGTGGGTTGAAACAGCTCTCGCCGTCGAGGTCCGTCCAAAGCCAGTCGTCGCTCCTCGTGAACGCGAGGAGCGTGGGTTGAAACACGTGGGACCCCATCGGGAACCTGAGAGCGGTTGCGGGTCGCTCCTCGTGAACGCGAGGAGCGTGGGTTGAAACAAGGACCAGATGCGGGAGCTGTTCCGCGCGTCGCTGGTCGCTCCTCGTGAACGCGAGGAGCGTGGGTTGAAACCTCATATGCGTCGTCCTCCCCGCGCGGGCGCGGTGTCGCTCCTCGTGAACGCGAGGAGCGTGGGTTGAAACGCGCGTGCACTGGCGTCCCAGCGCGCCGCCGAAGCGTCGCTCCTCGTGAACGCGAGGAGCGTGGGTTGAAACCACGTGGTTGGTCCGTGGGACGCGGTCGGCTTGGTGGTGTCGCTCCTCGTGAACGCGAGGAGCGTGGGTTGAAACACAGGTCTCACCATCGGGCGTCGCGGCTCGAAGGTCGCTCCTCGTGAACGCGAGGAGCGTGGGTTGAAACCATTCGCCAAACCGAGCCGTGCAGCTCTCCAGGTCGCTCCTCGTGAACGCGAGGAGCGTGGGTTGAAACTTGGATATGGCTGCATTGTCTCGGTATTCGGCGGCAGTCGCTCCTCGTGAACGCGAGGAGCGTGGGTTGAAACGACCTCCGCGTTCTGGTGAGACGGCGACCGGTCGGCGTCGCTCCTCGTGAACGCGAGGAGCGTGGGTTGAAACGTTTCCCGGTTCGTGAACAAACCGCACCTTCACGAGTCGCTCCTCGTGAACGCGAGGAGCGTGGGTTGAAACGAGATGGCCGACATGACGGTCGAAATCGAGACGTGTCGCTCCTCGTGAACGCGAGGAGCGTGGGTTGAAACATTTACACACGGCGCTTGGCGGACGCAGCGGCATGTCGCTCCTCGTGAACGCGAGGACTCTCTCACGCTTCAACTGGTCCGAAAATCGGGGGGCAGACCACGCAGCGGGTCGCTCCTCGTGAACGCGAGGAGCGTGGGTTGAAACGCGATGGCTCCGAGGGAGCCAGCGCGGGGCAGGTCGCTCCTCGTGAACGCGAGGAGCGTGGGTTGAAACGTGAGCAGGAGATTCCCGAGTATTGGGCCGCCAGTCGCTCCTCGTGAACGCGAGGAGCGTGGGTTGAAACCGGTAGCGCGCCACCTCAGCGAACCCAGGCCGGTCGCTCCTCGTGAACGCGAGGAGCGTGGGTTGAAACTCGATTTTCGACGGCCCTCCGGCTGACCCGCCGCGTCGCTCCTCGTGAACGCGAGGAGCGTGGGTTGAAACTCGTAGTCCGGGAGCTGCGCGCCGAAGTGCAGAGTCGCTCCTCGTGAACGCGAGGAGCGTGGGTTGAAACGGCCAGTTCCTCGCGGGCACGCTCGCGGTTGCGGTCGCTCCTCGTGAACGCGAGGAGCGTGGGTTGAAACGAGTTCAACGAGGTGCGCACCTTCGCGGGCTGTCGCTCCTCGTGAACGCGAGGAGCGTGGGTTGAAACTGAGTTGGTGGAGCTGTGCCGCTCGACCAGCATGTCGCTCCTCGTGAACGCGAGGAGCGTGGGTTGAAACCGGCCCCTCCCCACCCACGCACTGACAACGGGCGCGTCGCTCCTCGTGAATGCGAGGAGCGTGGGTTGAAACGACCCAGACGACCCACGCAAGGCAAAATCGCGTCGGTCGCTCCTCGTGAACGCGAGGAGCGTGGGTTGAAACGTAGCCTCGCGGCCGCGCGTACTCGTCCAGGCCGACCCGTCGCTCCTCGTGAACGCGAGGAGCGTGGGTTGAAACCTGTTTGGGGAGCCGTCCAAGGCCGGGCAGAAGAAGTCGCTCCTCGTGAACGCGAGGAGCGTGGGTTGAAACCTGGGTGCGGACCTTGTGGCTCCGCATCTACGACGTCGCTCCTCGTGAACGCGAGGAGCGTGGGTTGAAACGTCTGCTCGAAGAGGAGCTGAGCGCCGCGCGGGGTCGCTCCTCGTGAACGCGAGGAGCGTGGGTTGAAACATGATGCGCCCACGCCCAACGTAGGCCCCGATGGTCGCTCCTCGTGAACGCGAGGAGCGTGGGTTGAAACCACGCCGTGCGCCACACCGCGTGCACCGGGGTGTAGTCGCTCCTCGTGAACGCGAGGAGCGTGGGTTGGAACGGTTTGTCGGAGGGAGAGAGCGTTGAGGTCCTCCCGTCGCTCCTCGTGAACGCGAGGAGCGTGGGTTGAAACAACCCGGAGGGCCCCAAGGTGATCCAGAAGGGCCGTCGCTCCTCGTGAACGCGAGGAGCGTGGGTTGAAACGCGTAGTTGGCGACCAGGGAGGTGGCGACGCCGAAGTCGCTCCTCGTGAACGCGAGGAGCGTGGGTTGAAACATTCCACCGGCAGCGCCCGGTAGCCGATGAAGGTCGCTCCTCGTGAACGCGAGGAGCGTGGGTTGAAACTTCGTGCCCGGGGCGAACCGCACCTGGCAGGCCGGTCGCTCCTCGTGAACGCGAGGAGCGTGGGTTGAAACAAAGGCCGGAAGCCGAACGGCGACTGGCACTGCCGGTCGCTCCTCGTGAACGCGAGGAGCGTGGGTTGAAACCGGACTCGGTACGGCGAACGCATCGCCGATCGCAGTCGCTCCTCGTGAACGCGAGGTGCGTGGGTTGAAACTCAGCCTTGGCCCACGTCTCTTTGAAGTCGTCGGTCGCTCCTCGTGAACGCGAGGAGCGTGGGTTGAAACGGGTCCTGCGCGTTCCGCTCGACGACGAGGTCCGGTCGTCGCTCCTCGTGAACGCGAGGAGCGTGGGTTGAAACGAGTCCGCGAGGGGCCAAGAAGGTCGGCGACCTGGTCGCTCCTCGTGAACGCGAGGAGCGTGGGTTGAAACACGTGCTCCGGCCTGTCCAACGCGCGGAAGAGCGTCGCTCCTCGTGAACGCGAGGAGCGTGGGTTGAAACTGCGCGGCCTCGCGCGTATTCCACTGGGCCTGCGTCGCTCCTCGTGAACGCGAGGAGCGTGGGTTGAAATGCGCGGTGGAAGCGCAGCTTCAGGCCGCAGACGAGTCGCTCCTCGTGAACGCGAGGAGCGTGGGTTGAAACTGCGTCTCGGCGAGTGGCGCTCCCTCTGGCCTCTGTCGCTCCTCGTGAACGCGAGGAGCGTGGGTTGAAACACGACGGTGGGCACGCTCAGTCCCAGGCGTGGCCCGGTCGCTCCTCGTGAACGCGAGGAGCGTGGGCTGAAACGTAGGGTTTCGGGTGGCCCATCTGCAGGCGTGGTCGCTCCTCGTGAACGCGAGGAGCGTGGGTTGAAACGACTGTGACTACCACGACATCGACACGGGCTACCGTCGCTCCTCGTGAACGCGGGGAGCGTGGGTTGAAACTGCTTCGAGTGGTCCGGCTACTGCGAGCTGGAGTCGCTCCTCGTGAACGCGGGGAGCGTGGGTTGAAACCATCCGCGTGGCTCAAGGAGCCCGTCAACAAGAAGTCGCTCCTCGTGAACGCGGGGAGCGTGGGTTGAAACGCGTCCGGCATCTTCTGCTCCTTCTGCGGCTCGGTCGCTCCTCGTGAACGCGGGGAGCGTGGGTTGAAACACGCCGAAGAGCTAGCTAGGGGCGCGGCCTGGGGCGCTCCTCGTGAACGCCGGGAGCGTGGGTTGAAACATTGACCGGCCTCGCTCGCGCGAGCAGGTGGCCGGGGTCGCTCCTCGTGAACGCGGGGAGCGTGGGTTGAAACGAGGCGTACTGGTCCGTCGAGGTGCTGTAGGTGAGCCGCTCCTCGTGAACGCGGGGAGCGTGGGTTGAAACTGCTGCGCCTGGGCCTGCGCCGCCGCCTGCGCGGTCGCTCCTCGTGAACGCGGGGAGCGTGGGTTGAAACAGGTCATAGTGAGGAAGATCTCCGTCGGTCTGGTCGCTCCTCGTGAACGCGGGTTGAAACGCCTGGGAGCCGCTATGGATGACGAGCAGACGAGCAGTCGCTCCTCGTGAACGCGGGGAGCGTGGGTTGAACCCGCATCGCGGGGTGGTTCTGGGGCAAGGGGGCAGTCGCTCCTCGTGAATACGAGGAGCGTGGGTTGAAACCCGACGACGTCCTGGCAGCCCGGCAGCGTGCCGCCGTCGCTCCTCGTGAACGCGGGGAGCGTGGGTTGAAACTCCATCTTGTGGACGTCGTAGCCGACAGAAACAGAGGGTCGCTCCTCGTGAACGCGAGGAGCGTGGGTTGAAACGGTTCAGCTCGCCGGTACTCACCGTTGCTCCCTCCACGTTTGAGCGAAGGACTTTCACCGCTGGATCATCCGGCTCGTAGGCAGCAGCAGTTTTCCGCGGACCCGCTCGTGCTCAGGCTCCAGACGTCGCCGGGCATTCCCAATCCATGGCACTTCTCGTTCGAGGTCTTCAGGGATGGCCGTTCCAAGCGCAACGGCTCGCGCCTATCCGACGTGAACGCGGCCGACGCCCATTGGCTCACGATGCTGCTCATCGCCGCGCACCGGCTGGACGAATACAAGGAGGATCACAGCGCCCTTCTCCCGTCGCACATGACCAGCAGGTGACGACGTTCGAATTCACCGTGGACGGCCGGCGCACGCGTCTGACGTTGGACAGCGACACGCCGCCCGACATCCTCCGCTTTATCCAGCAGGTGACTGCCGCTTACGGCATCGAACCTTGAGCGCGAGGACCCCGGGTGCCCCAGGGCTGGAGGAACACCTCTGTCTCCTCCAGGATCCGCGGCAGTGACGCGGTGAGCTCGTGGCCATCGTCCACCTCCACCAGCCGGACGTGGCGCTTGCCCTCCGCCCACTGGCGCGAGTTTTGGACGTCACAGGTGTCATCCTGACGGCCGTGGATGATGAGCGTCGGGACGCGCACGTCGGGCCAGCCACCCGTGCGGGCGTCCACTGCCTCCGCGTCGGCGATGAAGCCCGAATGGATGCGCGCCTTTTGCTGCGTCACGAAGTCGTCCGTCTCAATCCAGCCCGACGTCTGCCAATGCTGCCACGCCGCGTTCCCCATTCTCCGGCGCAGCTGCGGGACGACGCGGAAGGCGGGCGCCAGCAGCACCAGCGCACACACGCGGGCGTCCTGCTCCGCCACTCGGGCCGCCGTGAGGCCTCCCAGGCTGGAGCCGATGAGCACCACCCGCTCCTCGGGCCCGCCCATCGCGGCCAGCACGGTGTCCAGCATGGCGCTCAGGCGCAGCTGCTCCATGGAGGGGACGCGGAGGTTCAACCGCTCCACCGGAATGCCCTGGTCCGCGTAGTGCCGGGCCACGGCCACGCCCTTCTTCGAATCCGGACCCGAGGCGAAGCCGTGCAGGTACAGCCAGCGAGGACCCACGGCGGAAGGCGATGTCGTCGAAGTGCTCATGACAGGCCCACTCTAACGGGCGCGCGGGGCCGTGGCTTCAGATGCGCAACACCGGACCGGCAATCACCGACTGCATGAGCTTGGCGCACTGGTTGAGCGAGTTGGTCGTCAGCTTCACGTCACAGAACTGGAAGCCCGTGGAGACAGACACGCCCCAACGGTCGCTGAACCAGCCGTCCACGCCCACCCGGAAGGCCATGCTCGTGGTGTCGATGTTCTGCCGCAGCCAGGTGCCCACGTCGTCCGGCGTGAAGGTGCTCCCCCAGCTCTTCGACAGCCGCGCGCCCACCCATGGCGTGATGGGCTTGTCCTGGAAGAAGCGCAGCCGCGCCTCGATGCCCACCGCCCGGTAGTCGAGCTGCGAGCGCTCCAACTGCCCCGGCCGCATCGCGTCCGGGAACTGCTGGCCCCACGTCTCGGAGATTTCCGCCAGCAGGCCCACCGACAATCCGGGTGGCGTCTCCAGGCCCAGGCATCCGTGCAGCGCCGGGCCCTTCGTGCGGAAGTTGCTCAAATGGTCCAGGGTGATGCCGGCGCCCAGCGATGCATAGCCATTCCAGCCTGCCGCCACCGCGTCCGTTCCCACACACAGCACGCCCACCACCGCCACCCACATCGACTGCTTTCTCATGCGTTGCACTCTATGCCTGGAGGTCGCCGTGGGGGACTCCGAGTGCCGCTGCGTGTCATGAAATCATGCAGACGCGCGTGCCTCGGTGTGGCCATGCGCATCCCTGCGGACAGTCCAACTACTGCCGCCCTGTCGGAGAGAGGGGTGGGGTGGGGACCTGCATGTGCTTCCGGAGGGGCAAGTCCGGAAGCTAGGGTGGTGTTCCATGTCCAGCTCCTTCGAATCCGCCGCCTCCGCTGTTCGTGACGCACTCTCCAGTGCGGGCCGGGGTCTGGTCGAACGCGAGGCGATGGTGGAGCTCGTCGCGCTCTCCGCCGTGGCGGGGGAACACCTGCTCGTCATCGGTCCGCCGGGCACCGCGAAGAGCGAGGCGGTGCGGCGCACCGCACGTGTCCTGGGCGGCTCGTACTTCGAATACCTCCTGGGGCGTTTCACCGAGCCCTCCGAGCTCTTCGGCCCCGTGGACCTGCGCAAGCTGCGCGAGGGCATCGTCGAAACGGAGACCCAGGGCATGCTGCCCGAGGCCGAGGTCGCCTTCCTCGATGAGGTGTTCCTCGGCTCCACCGCCATCCTGAATACGCTGCTGGGCCTCCTCAATGAGCGCACCTTCCGGCGCGGCCACACCCGGATGCGCTGCCCCCTGCGCGTCTGCGTGGGTGCCTCCAATGCCTTGCCGGAAGACGAGTCGCTGGCCGCCTTCGCGGACCGGTTCCTCGCACGCATCTTCGTCGAGCCCGTGCCAGACCCGCGGCTGGAGGAGTTGCTCGCGGGCGGCGCTTCACTGTGGGGGGACGCGGACGCGCATGTCACCTCGCTGGAGTCCCTGGACGTGGTCGCCCAGGCCGCGCGTGAGGCGGACCTCTCCGGGGTGCGCCCTCATCTGGCGCATGCGCTGCGCACGTTGCGCGCCGCGGGCGTGGCCTTGTCCGACCGCCGCGCGGTGAAGGTCCAGAAGCTCATCGCCGCCGCCGCGGCGCTCGCGGGCCGGCGCACGCCAGGGACCGCGGACCTGTGGCCGCTCGTGTATGCCGTGCCGACGAAGGAGGCCCAGGCGCTCGCTCGGGACGTGCTGCGGGACGTGCTCGCCGGGACGGAGAACCCGGCGCTGCCGGCGGCGGCGCTGGAGGCCAGCGCGGGCCCCCTGGCGCGGGCGCGGCGCATCGCTTCCGCGGGGCAGGCGCTGCTGGCGGAGCGGCCCGTGGATGGCCATGGCGAGGCGCTCGCCGCGTGGCGGCTCAAGCTGGAGGGCGTGGCGCGAGAGATGGACGCGGGCTTCGCTCCCGAGTCGCTTCCCGATGACTTGAAGGTGCTTCGCGCGGAAGTGGCGGGTGTGCTCGCCTCCGGCGCTTCAGGGCTCGAGTCATCCGAAATGGAGGTGGCGGTGTGAGCGCGCAGGGTTCCCGCGCTGTCTCCGCCACTGCCTGGGCGCAGGCCCGCGAGCCTGGAGGCTCCGCGCATCGGTTTCCGGAGGCGCCGCCTCGTGGCCCGGGTGCGGTGGCTGACGCGCTGTGAGCGCAACGGGAAGAGACTCGCGGACGGGGGACTCGCTGGAGACGCGCGGCGAAGACGCCGCGCTCCTGCCGGTGCGGTGGCGTTCGCGCGCCGAGCCGCTGGAGCCGCTCGCCGTGGCAGGAGAAGGCCCCGTGGCGGTGGCGCTCGCGCGCCGGGTGCTCGCCGAGGACGACGCACGCCTTGCCAGTTGGGAAGGCGTCGCGGGGCGGGGCCTCCTGGTGCTCCTCGGTGCCTCGGCGTCGTTGCCATGGGTCGACGGTGCCGTGTACCTGGGGCGGGATGCCGCGGCGCCCTCACTGTTGCTTCCCTGTGCGCTGGTGCCAGATGTGGCGGCTTCGCTGCTGGAGCGTGCGTTCGTGGTGCATGTGCACGCGGGGGGAGCGAAGTGGGCGGTGCTGCCCGCGTCCATGTGTCTCGTCCGCATGGACGCCGCGCGGCCCGTGTCGCGTGTCACGCTTCAGGCCTGGCTGGACACGGAGTCGCGGGGGGACACGCCGTGAGCACGTTGCCCCATGCGCTACGCCCCTGGGCGTCGATCCTCGCGAAGTTCCCGCTGGAGGTGGCGCTGAACCTGGGCCCGCTGGTTGCCCGGTTGTCCGTGGCGTTGGGGCCGCTGCGGGCGCCCTCGGAGAGGGAGGGCGGCGAGCCTCAAGGCTATGACGGCCTGTCGCGAAGAGGCTCCTTCGACCGGCTGCTGGTGAGTGAATGGCTGTGGGCCCTGGAGGCACCCGACGAACTGGTGCGCCGTGCCGCCTTCGGAGAGCTGTCCTATCTCAAGCCCTCGTTCCGCCAGCCTCAGCGCGCGCGTCGCACGGTGATGTTGCTCGATGCGGGACCAGACCAGCTTGGCGCTCCGCGCATCGCGCACCTCGCGTTGCTCATCGTCATGGCGCGCAGGGCGGAGGCCGCGGGCGCCACGTTCGCATGGGGCGTGCTTCAGGCAGACCCGCGGCGTGGCTGGTTCACGGAAGTGACGCCCGCCACGCTGGGCGCCTGGTTGAACGCGCGTGACACCGCGCCGCCCTCGGCTGAGCGGCTCTCGGCTTGGTGTGAGGCACTAGAGCTCGGCGCGCGGACGGCGGACGCCTGGCTCGTGGGGTCTTCCCGCCTGTCCCGGCTCGGGGGGGCGGAGACGCTCTCGCGCATCGAGGTCTCCGAAGTCCTGGCGCCCGAGGTGCGCCAGCTCGCGGTGGAGGTGCATCCCGCCGCGCGCGGGCCGCGCTCCGTGTTGCTGGACCTGCCGTCTCCGGACGACAGCGTGCGTCTGTTGAGAGACCCGTTCCGTGCGCGCGTCGCCGCGCCCGTGAAGACAGTCCAGCACTCGCGGGTGTCGGGGTTTGCCTTCTCCGCGGATGGCCGCCGATTGATGCTCTTCTATGAAGGGGGAGGCGTCGGCGCCATGGCGCTGCCCAATTCTCCTCGCGCCACCCTCGCTCGGCCCCAGCGGATGATGCCTCGGAGTGATGAGACCTTCCTGGGCGCGGGTTGGCGGCGGCAGGGGGGGCTGCTCGTGCTGATGCGGCGGCAGGGCGCCTATGCCTATGCCTTCCGGGGGCAACTGCAACATCAGTCGAGGACTCGTGGGCCCAAGGCGTTCCCCTGGACGCTGCGCGATACGCAGGCGCATCCACCCAATCCTGCTCGTGGACAGCCCCCCGGCCGGCTGACGACGTATCTCGATGCATTCAATCGGGAGTGCGTGCTCCTGTCCGGCCTGGACGACAGGCTCTATTTCTTCGAGGAGGACGCCTCCTCCCGCCGCGTGGTCTCCGCCCAGGTGGCTCAGCGGGTCATCGCCGCCGCTCACGTGAATGGCTCCAGCATCGTCGTGACGCGCGACGAAAATGGGGGGGCTGCGAGTTGCATGCGGCTGGGCATCGTGAGTGCGAAGGAGGTGCGCCAGGTTCGCCTGCAGGACTCGAGGGGCGACACCCTCTGGTTCGGTGCATCGCACCATTCGGGGCATCCGGATGCTGGGTTGCTCGCGGTGAACAAAATCCCAGGCATGTGGTGTTTGCACCATCGGGACTCGGTGCAGTTCGTGGCGCTGCGCTCGGGATTGCGAGCCGTGGGCGTCGGGGTCTGTCCGCAGGCGAAAGGGGATGCCGGACTGTTGGCGCTCGACCCGGACCAGCGAACCTTCTGGAACGTGGGGCTCCAGCACCAGTTCAAGCTGGCGGTGGCCGCCGCTGACGTGGTCCACGCGGAGGCCAGCCATGCGGTGCCTGTGCTCGGGTGGCTGACGACGGAAGGCGAGCTGGTGCTGTACCACCTGGAGCATGAAGCGGTGCTGTGCCGTATCCATACGGGGGGCGGGGAATGAGCACGGCACGTGCGGGGCTACGGCCCCGGCAGCAGGTGCATCGGGGCACGGTCCGGGCCTCGGCTTTCTGGTTCGATCCGGCCCTGCTCGGTGAGGCGGAGGCTCGCCGCCGGATTCTGGCGGTGTGGACGCCCGGCATGTCCGTTCACGCCGTGGCGGGTGGATATCTTGTGGAGATGTCCGCGCCACGCACGGTGGTGTGCGAAGCCGCGCTGGGGCTGCCGCTCACTCGGGAGTACGGCGTCCTCTCCTCGGCGCCCTTGTCTCCAGCGGAGCGTCGGCACCCGAGTCTCCATGAAGGCGCGGCGTTGCTGGTGCTCAGGGGACGGTCCCTGGTGTTCTCTGTCGGTGCGATGCCGCGGGTGGATGTGTCGACATGGCTCGACGTGTCCGCGTGGACGCTCCGAGCCCCGGAGACGCTGGGCGCGCCGCCGCCCCCCGTGCCCGTGCTGGCGCCTGTGCCTCCGCCGTCGCGCGAACGCTTCGGTCCCGGCGTGCCCGAGCCGTCACCTGAAGCACAGAACATGCTCGCGCGCATGGAGGGGCGCCGCGCTCCCGTCGCCGCTGGGGCGCGCCGGCCGGGATGGTGGGCACGGCTGCGCGAGAAGTTCTCCCGTCAGGGAGCGGCGGTGCGCGGAGGCGGCGAGTCCGGGCGTGGCTGGCCAGGATGGATGGCGCGGCTTGGGGCCACGCTCTTGGGAGCGGTGGCCCCCGGAGCACTACAGGGCCCGAGTCCCTGGAGCTGGCTGTCCGACTGGATGATGCGCAACACCCTGCTCGGCGCGTGGGGGCGGCAGCGGAAGGCGGAGTACGTGCGCCGCCTCTTCGACATGTTCGAGGAGGGCAACCTCGACGAGGCACTGCGGCACGCCATTCCACTGGGCAAGGAGCTGAGCGAGAACGCACGCGAGGCCTTGGGGCTGCCAGGGCCTCGTGCGCAACTCGCCCTCCAGACGGAGGCGCGGGGAGCGGCGGGGGCCGTGTTCGGGGGAGGCGCTGACCTCTACTCCGCGCTCCAGCAGCGCTACCGCGAGGCCTTCCGTCGCTTCGAGCGCGAGGGGCGCATCGACGAAGCCGCGTTCGTCCTCGCGGAGCTGCTGGGCGCCGTCGAGGAAGCCGTGTCCTTCCTGGAGCGGCATGGCCGCTTCAAGCTGGCGGCGGAGCTGGCCGAGGGGCGCAAGCTGGCTCCAGGGCTCGTGGTGCGTCAGTGGTTCCTGGCTCAGGACGTAGCGCGCGCCGTCGCCATCGCCCGACGCAGTGGGGCCTTCGGGGACGCGGTGGCGCGGCTGGAGCGTTCGAATCCACCGGAGGCCCTTGCGCTCCGCCTGCTATGGGCGGAGACGCTCGCCGAGGCCGGCGACTACGCGCGCGCCGTTCAGGTGGTGTGGCCGGTGGCGAAGAATCGTGCCCCGGCGCGCGAATGGCTGGAGCGGGGCGTGGCGAGTGGTGGCGCGACGGGCGCTCGGCTGCTGGCGATGTGGGCCACGGCGTTCGAGGATGGGCTGACGGTGGCGGGTGCGCGGGTGCGTGCGTTGCTCGACGACGACGCGCCGGAGCGCGCGTCCGAGCGCTTCGTCTTTGGATTGGCGCTCGTGGAAGAGCCTCCTTCCGCCAACCGCACCGCGCTGGTGGTGCCCACGCTGCGCGCGTTGCTACGGGACCGGGCGGCGGGCAATGCCCGCTTCACCTCGGACCTGAGCCTCATCAAGCGCTTGTTGGACGCGGCGCCCGACGGCACCTTGCGCACGGACCTGCCGTCGCTGGCCGACAATACCCACACCGCGTGGCGCGATACCCATGCACGGCCGCGCATCGACATCACGGTGCGGGCCTCAGAAGCGGGGACCTTCACGCTTCATGACGTGGTGGTGCTGCCAGACGGCCGGCTGCTGTACGCACTGGGGGAAGCGGGGGCGCGGCTGGTTCGCGAGGACGGCCGGACGGTGGCGCACTTCGACGTGCCGGCCTTCCACCTGGTGCCTTCCATCCATGGGGACCGGGTCCTGGCACTCGCGCGGCGGGACGAGGTGTGGCGCCTGTCCCGGCTGGACCTGGTCACACGCAGGTGCAGCCCCTGGGTCGATATGTCATTGACGGACTGGTCCCCCAGTTACGACGGCAATGTCTGGTTCGTGTCCTCTGAAAACATGGTGATGATGGTGGATGCGCTCGCCGCTGATTGCCGCGCGCTCTGGCGAGTCCCGGAACTTGCCAGCCGTGCGTTTTCCATTGCGGCGGATGCCACACACATGAGTTTCATCGTCGGAGCACAGGAGCGGTGGACGTATACGCTCGCGGACGGGCCCACATTGCGCGACCGTTCGGAGCTGCCTCCAGAGGTGTCGGACCCGAAAATGGTGAGCTGGCATCAGTCCGTGGTCCCGGACGGTGAGGCTGCTGTCCTGTGCATGGAATCTCCCTCCAACCCCGAGGATGTGGAACGCGGATGGAATAATCTGAGGAGCTCGCTGGCTTGGGTGCGGCCCGTGTCTCTTCGCAATCGGGTTCGGACGGAGAGCGACCACGAGACGCTCAAGGGCATCTTTCTCTCGAGAGAATGGCTTTTGGAGTTGATGGATTTGGGGCCGGATTGGCAGCTTCAGTTGACGGACAGGCGCGGATTTTCCCGCGCCGTGTTGACGTTCGAAGGGAATGCCCGCCCGAGGGTGCGGCTCACGGACAGCGTCTTGCTGGCATTTGACGCGGGTGGCCGGGGCGTGTGGCTGGATTTGGAGAGCGGTGAGGTCCGGCACTTGCCGGTGCCTTGAGCCGTCAGGCGCCGTGGCGCAGGTTCGGTGACAGGGTGACGTTGCTAACGGTGAGCCGTCGCTGCGCGTCATCCACTTCCAGCTCCACCTGTACACCGTCCACCGTCACCAGGAGCGAGGGGGGCGTCCCGGGGAGCGCCATCAACCAGGTGGAGGCCAGGGGGAGCTCCGTCCCCGTCAGCTCCGCGGCGCGCAGCAGGTGCAGGCGCACCGCGTGGCTCAGGGGGCCTGGCAGGGTGCGCAGCGGCAGGGACACGTCCTCGGGCAGGTGCAGTGCGTAGGGCTCGGCGGAGTCCCTCGCGGGAAGCTCAGGGAGCCCGCGAAGCTGGGCGCGCAGGGCCCCGTCCACGGCTTCGGGCGCGTGCGGCTTGCGCAGGTAGCCCACCACGCCTTCCAGCGGGGGCTCCTGGCCGCTCAGCGCGCCGGAGAACATCAGCACGCCCAGATGGCGCAGACGCGCGTTGGTCCGGAGCTGCCCGTAGAGTTCCCACCCGTCCATCCGCGGCAGCAGCAGGTCCAGGAGGATGAGGTCAGGGTGGCTCGCCCGGGGCCGCGTGCACAGCCAGTCCAGGGCTTCCTGGCCATCCGCCGCGTGGGAGACCTTCACCCCTTCCGCGCGAGCCACCACGGTCAGCCGCTCGCGCCAGGCGAGGTCATCCTCGACGAGAAGCAGGTGCTGGAGCGGCCGGGACATGGTGGAAGAAGAGGTGAGGGGTCTCAGATACCCCGGACCTGAGGGCTGCGCCAGGGGCCAGCGCCCCCCGCGTCCGATGCCCGACACCCTGGGGCTCCGGTGCTTCCCTGGGGCCTGTGGGATGTGATGATACCCACCTGACGGGTCTTCAGCATGGATTCTCGCTGGAAAGGTTGGATGGCGTCGAAGTTTGGCGTTACGGCACTCCACCCGTGTTTCGCGTCCAGAATCGATTCCATGACGGGTGCCGGAAGATGAAACAGGTTTTCAGCTTCTTGCGCTCGATGACTTCCTGCCCCTGGACGTGGAGCGCTGTCTCTATCGGCGTGAATCGTACGAAGTGATTGCATCCCCGGGCCCCGAAGGCGTGACATTCGTCCGTGTGACATTGCGCCCAGATGTCTGTGAAAAGCAGAACATCATCATGGACATGGAAGCGACCTACGCCATCGACGTCGAAGGGCGGCGTATCCTCGCGCGGCAGCGGTAATCTCGGCCCGGGCGGCGTCTTCACCGTCTTGGGTGTCTGGCACTCCACAGCGAAGTGAGGGGTGGTCCCCTCATGGGGCTGGAAGCCGACGTCAAATATGCACTTCAGGTACAGCTTGTCGTCATCGCCACGGCTCGTCAGTGTGAAACGACCATGGCCCTTCGACTTCAGCTCGCTCCCCGGGCACTCCGGACCCTGGCAGGATGTTCGACTCCGGTGCGAGAGAAGCTTCAATGTGAGCTGGGCGCTCTCGCCGCGGGCCTTCCTCTCGACGGGCCTTTGATGTCGGACCAGGGTGGGTTGGTGGTGCTCGACTCGGGTTTTCGCGTCCGCTACCAGCTCGACCTGGGGCGCGGCTTGTTGCGGCTGACACACGTGGCCGCGCCCTCCTTGCCGCGGCCCTGGCCCGACGTGCCACCCGTCGACCCATGAGCGGTGTGCACGTCACGCCTCGCGCGGGTCGTTCCGGGGCAGGCGGACGATGGCGCAGGTGCCGCCGCCCTCGCGGGCCGCCAGGTGGATGCTGCCGCCATGGCGGGTGATGATTTCACGGCTCAAATACAATCCCACGCCCAGGCCCTCCACGCGGCTGATGGTGGACAGCGTGCTGCCGCGAAGCGCCCGGCTGAAGAGCTCCTCGCCCCCGCGCGGCCCCAGTCCCACGCCCCGGTCCTTCACCTCCAGCAGCGCGTCATTGCCCTCCCGCCGGAGCACCACCTCCACCGGTCCGCCCTCCGGGCTGTAGCGGATGGCGTTGTCCACCAGGTTGTAGACGACCTGCTCCAGCCGGGGCTCGTCCCACCAACCGTCCACGCGCTCCAGGCTCAGCTTCAGTTGGTGCTGGGGCGCGGACGCCGCGCGCCGCTCCGACACCCGCCGCACCAGCGCGGACAGCTCCAGGGGCACCTGCGCCAGTGACAGCCGGCCGCTGGCCAGCTCGGACACATCCAGCAGTTGGTTGACCAGCCGCGCCAGCCGATCCACCTGCCGGTCCATGAGGACCAGGTCCTGCTGGCGCACGGTGTCCGGACGCAGCCGCTGCAAGCGCAGCTTGAGGGTGGCCAGGGGCGTCTTCAGCTCATGGCTGGCGATGGAGAAGAAGGCCGCCTTGGCCTGGCTGACGCGCTCCACTTCCTCCAGGTGCCGCTGGAGCCGGGCCGCCATCTCATCGAAGGCCAGGCCCAGCTTCTCCACCTCGATGGCGCCTGCGCGGTGGCGCGTTCCGAAGGCGCGCACGTCGCGTTCGCCCGCGGCCATGCGGCCGGCGGCCTGGGACACGGCTTCCACGGGCCTGGAGAGCATGCGCGTCAGCAGGCGGGTGATGGGAATGGCCAGCACCAGCGTCAGGGCCAGCGTGGCCAGCAGCGCGCTGTAGGTGCCGATGACGCTGAAGTCCATGTCGCGCATCGGATGTTCCACCAGGACGCGCCACCCCGGTTGGAGCAGCGGCGCGGTGGCCAGGTGCCGCGCCTCCAGGGTCCGCCGCAACGGGGGGGCCTTGGGCTCCGTGTCGTAGGTGCGGGTGCCCGTGGCGGGCAGCGTCGACAGCAGCTCCCCCAACACGGTGCCCTTCAGGGACTGTGGCTCCGGCCCGGGCGTGGACCCGGTGTCAAAGGCCACGTTGCCGTCCGGGTCCACCAGCAGCGCGCGCTGACCCGGCGCCAGGCGCTCCTGCGCCACGGCTCGCATCCGAGGCAGGTTGATGGCCACCAACGTGAAGCCTTCGAAGCGCTGCTGCCGCAGCAACGGCGCGACGGCGACCATGACGGGACCCGTCACCGAGCCCCGGCCCGCGAACACGCCACTCACCACGGGCTCGCGCTTGCCGCGGACGTCCTGGAAGTAGGCGCGGTCGGCGAAGTTGGCGCCTGCCATCGGTTGGGCCGCCACGCCCAGCGGCGGCCAGATGGCCACCAGGTTGCCGTCGCTGTCACCGATGCCGAAGTTGAGCGCGAACGCGGAGTGATACACCCAGTCCCGCAGCAGATTCTCCAACTGCGGCTGGGGTGGACGCTCCCCTTCGCGCTCCCACCAATTCGTGACGATGCTCGCCAGCAAGGCGGTCTGGGATTGGGCGGTGGACAGCTCCGCGTCCACCGTCTCCGCCAGCAGGTGGGCGGTGGAGAGGCCCTGGTCGTCCATCCGCCGCCGCTCGGAGGCATAGCGGGCCCGGCCCTCCAGCGTTCCCACCATCAGCAACGGCAGCACCAGCGCCACCAGCAGCGCCGAGCCCACCGCCGACGACAAGGTGAAGGTGCGCAGCGTGGGCGTCAGCAGGGGCCACAGCCGCGCGCGCGCCATGGGCGTCATCAGCACCACCTGCGTCAGCAGCGCCGGCACCAGGCTGTTGAGCGCCTGCTTGAGGGCAATGGCGAGCGTGCTCGTCGCCGTGACGTCCACGCCCATGTGATTGCCGACGATGATGAGGTAGGGGATGCCTCCCAGCCAGAAGAGTCCGTCCGCCTGAAGGGGCCAGTAGCGCCGGGTCAGCGCGCCCAGGACGACCCCTTCCATCATCGAACCCAGCATGCTCCAGGGGTGGCCCCACATCTGGACGGTGGTGGACATGGCGATGCCAGCCGCGAGCCCCGCGCACCAGGGCCCCAGCAGCGGCGCCGCGGGGATGATGAGGAAGAAGCCCAGGAGAATGTCGATGCCTGGGATGAGCTCCACGGGAAATCGGTTGAGCGCATGGCCCAACAGCCCCACCACCAGCGCCCAGGCAAACCGTGCGCGCCCGCTCATGTCGAAGGGACCCTAACAGCGCCGCCCCTGGCGACCTCCAGCGCTCTTTTCAAGGAGTGTCCGTGACGCGCACTCCGGACGTGCGAGGTGGCTGCACGCTTTCGGACATTTTCGCTGCCGGGCACTCGGAGCGCTTTGCTGTTGTCGTCGGCCGCGCTGACGCCTACATCCACCAGATTGTGCCCATCCTCCTGGCCGAGTTCCTTCTACAGCAGCGGGAATCCATCATGTCCGCGTGGGAGGTGGAGGTGCGCCGCATCCCTGCGGCCCAGGCGCTGCCAAAGCTCGCGCTGCGAGACGGGTTGCCCCGGCTGCTGGAGGTCGTCGCCTCGCTGATGCAGCGCAGCTCGCCCGGCGGCGTGGCGGATGGCCTGGGGGATATTCCGGACCGGCATGCCATCGAGCGGCTGGGGGAAGGCTTCGACCTGCGGCAGGTGGTGACGGAGTACCGGCTGCTGCGCGCGTGCGTGCTGCGCCTGTGGACGTCCCGGGAGAACGCCACCCACCGCCCCGAGGCGGAGCTCGTCTTCCACGAGGCCATGGATGAGGCGGTGGCGGCCTCCGTCAGCCGCTACTCGCTGGCGCGCGAGCGCACGTTGCAGGCGCTGGACCGCATCAGCACCGCGGCCCTGGGCAGCGCCGACGCCGCGGAGCTGTTGCCGGCCCTCCTCCAGGTGCTTCGGGAGACCGTGGCCGTGGTGGACGTGGCGGCCGTCCTGCTGCTGGAAGAGGACGTCCTGCGGGTGGAGAGCGTGGTGGGCACGGGAATGGCCGTGGGGGACGTGGTGCGCATGGGGGAGGGCTTCACGGGCACCATCGCGGCCACGCGACAGCCGCTGCTGGTGCGCGCGGCGCGCACGGACAGCCGGGTGAGCGAGCCGTCCTTGCGCGATGCGGACCTGTCCGCGTTGTTCGGTGTGCCGTTGCTCTTGGGAGAGCAGTTGATGGGCGTGGCGCTGATGGGCAGCCGCGCCACCCATGAACTGTCGGAGGAGGACCAGTTCCTCTTCCGGGCCATGGCGGCGCGCACCACCGCGCTGCTGTTGCAGGCCCAGGCGCATGCCCGCGAGCGCGAGGCGCGCGCCGTGGCGGAGGCGTCCCTGGAGCGCCTCCGGG
Organism: Myxococcus sp. AB056; assembly: GCF_006547365.1. Classification (NCBI taxonomy): domain Bacteria; kingdom Pseudomonadati; phylum Myxococcota; class Myxococcia; order Myxococcales; family Myxococcaceae; genus Myxococcus; species Myxococcus sp. AB056. Next base: position 111,350 of record NZ_VHLB01000008.1, read on the forward strand.
AGAGTGAAGCGGGCCTGCGGCGGTGGGCGCAGGTCTTCAAGCGGCTGGGCGTGGGCGTGGCGGTGGTGGACGCGACCGAGGAGCGGCTGCGCGAGGTGAACCCCGCCTTCGCTCGCATGCATGGCTACTCGCCCGAGGAGCTGACGGGACGGCGGCTGGAGGACACCTATGCGCCGGAAGCGCGCGGCGTGTTGCCTCGGCACGTCGCGGCGGCGAACTCCAAGCCGTCGCACGAATATGAATCCCTGCACATGCGGAAGGATGGCACCCGCTTCCCCGCCTTCACGCACGTCACGGCTTTCAAGGACGAGGCCGGCCGCGTGGAGCAGCGGGTGGCCACCGTGGTGGACATCACCCAGCGCCGCGCCATGGAGATGGACCGGCAGCGGCTGCTGGGCGCCATCGAGGCCGAGCGCGCGCGGCTGGCGTCGGTGCTGGACCAGATGCCCGCGGGCGTGTTCATCGCGGACGCACCATCCGGCCGGTTGGTGATGGCCAGCCGGCAGGTGGAGGTCATCACCGGCAGGCCCTTCCATCCCTCCACGTCGATGCAGGACTACATGGCGGACAATGGCGTCTCGCTGCACCCGGATGGGCGGCCCTACGCCATGGAGGAGCTGCCGCTGACGCGCAGCCTGCGCCACGGCGAGGTGGTGCAGGGCGAGGAGATGCTCATCCCCCGCGAGGATGGTCAGAACATCGCCGTGCTGCTCTCCAGCGCGCCCATCCTGGACCGGGAGGGCACCATCGTCGCGGCGGTGGCCACCATGGTGGATGTCTCCGAACGGCGGCGCGCCCAGGAGGCCAAGTTGCAGGCGGCCCGCTTCGGCGAGCGGCTCATCGCCATTGTCAGTCATGACCTGCGCAACCCGCTCAATGCCATCCAGTTGTCCGCGACGCAGTTGTTGCACAGCGAGGCGCTTCCGGAGCGCGAGCGCCGGTTGGTGACGCGCATCGCCCGCTCCGGCGACCGGATGAAACGCATGATTTCAGAGCTGCTCGACTTCACGCGCGGACGGCTGGGCGGCGGCATTCCCATCCACCGCACGCCCGGTGATTTGCGGGCCGTGGTCCGGCTGGGGGTGGATGAGTTGGAGGCGGCCTGGCCCGAGCGCAAGCTGGCGTTCCGGGTGGAGCCGGGCCGCTATGAAGGGGAGTGGGACGGGGACCGGCTGCTCCAGGTGGTCAGCAACCTGGGGGGCAACGCGCTCCAATACAGCCCCGCGGACGCGCCCGTGTCCTTCAAGTTGTATGACGATGGCGACTTCGTGGTGCTGGAAGTCCAAAACCCCGGCGAGCCCATCTCCCCGGAGATGCTCCCCCGGCTCTTCGACCCTTTCCGGCGCGGCGCCATGGCAGGGGGCGGCGGAGGGAGCAGCAGCGGGCTGGGGCTGGGGCTCTACATCGTCGAGCAGGTGGTGAAGGGCCACGGCGGACGTATCGAGGTGACCTCCACCGCCCAGGCGGGCACCACCGTCCGGGTGACGCTGCCCCGCCTGCCAATGGAATGACGCGCTCAGCTAGGGCTCACCACCCGCTCCAGGGTGGCGCGCAACTCGAATAAATCCACGGGCTTGGGCACCGTGGCCCGGATGCCCTCCGGCAGGGGTTGGGAGCTTCCCGCCCCGGAGACCACCACCACCGGCAGGGTGCTCAGCCGCGCGTCCTCGCGCACGTGGCGCATCAGCTCCCAGCCGCTCATCACCGGCATCATCAGGTCCAGGAGGACGGCGGCCGGCAGGGGCGGGCGGCTCAGGCGCTCCCAGGCGGACAGTCCGTTGCCCGCCGTCTCCACGGTGAAGCCCTCCAGGGTGAGGAACTCCTCCAACAGCTCCCGGCTGTCGGCGTGGTCTTCCACGAGGAGGACGAGGTTGGGCGTGGACATGAGGCCGTAGCCTTGTACTGAAGTCCAATGTCCGCCAGGGCCCCAGGGCGATGCGTCCGCCCGTGGACGTCTCGGATGTCCACCGCGACACGATGCGGGGGTTGGCCGTGATGTCTGCTTTTTCGTGGATGTGTCTGGGTTGACTCATGGGGCCGTGGATACACGGTGCCTGTCTTGAGGGGGTATTCATCGTCGATAATGACACCCAGGGGTGTCAGACATGCATCGCCCCATGTCTGGATTATCAAGAGTCAAGGTGAGGTGTCGTCCATTACCCCGGTGGGAGCGCGGACTTCATACAGGCTGGTGAAAATAATTGTCTCCATGTGCACTGGGAGTCCGTGGTATCCGGGGAAACGAGTCGACATAAAAGCATTGCCTCATTGAGAGGCATTTCCCCCCCTGCAGAGCAGGCGTGCTCCCGGCATGCCAGGAACCAGACATGACACGGAATCATGGCGTCTCGACGCTGACGGCGTTGTTTCTTCTGACGGGCTGTGAGGGCACTCTTCCCGAGCAGGGCCCGGCAAACATCGACATGGAGGTCCAGCGTCAGGAGGCGAAGGAGACGGGCCTGGACCTGAGCGTGGTGGACCTGTCCGCCTCGTGTGCGGCGACGGCGCTGACGCTCTCCGCGGCCATCAAGAACGAGCAGCCCACGGGCATCGGGAACTCCACCGCGGCGGTGTACGCGGGGACGCCGGGTGCTGGCGGCGTGCGGCTGGGCACCATCAGCGTCCCCTGGCTGGTGGGGGGGGAGACCTTCCCCTTCTCGCTGTCGTACACGGTGCCGGAGGGCACCACGAAGGTGGTGGTCGTCGCGGACGAGGACGGCACCTATCCGGAGGACGACGAGGACAACAACTTCGCCTCCATCGATTTCGAGATTCCCTGTGCCACCAACCAGCAGCCGGTGGCCAGCTGCCAGAGCGTCACCGTCCCCGCGGACGCGGCCTGTCAGGGCAGCGCCAGCATCGACAACGGCTCGTACGATCCAGACGGCTTCCCGGGGCCGTTCTCCGTGGTGCAGTCGCCCGCGGGCCCCTATGGGCTGGGCACCACGAGCGCGCAGCTCCTGGTCTCCGACGGCGCGGCCACCCGCACGTGCTCGGCGAATGTGACCGTCGTGGACGTCAGCGCCCCCACGCCGGGCGCCAACCGCGGCCTGGTCATCCAGCCGGTCCTGGGCTCCGACTACGTGCTGGTGCCCCTGTCTGACTGCGCGATGCCGGCCGTCGACAACTGCGGCGGCGAGCTCGACCTGGATGCGTCTGCCAGCATCATCCGCGTGACCTCCGACGAGTCCAACGACGCACTGTCCCTGCTCCGGCTGCTGGCATGTGACGACATCAAGCTGACCCCGGACCGCAAGTCCGCCATGGTTCGCGCCGAGGCGGCCCTGCTGGGCAACGGCCGGGTCTACAACTTCACGTACTCCGTGCAGGACGCGTCCGGCAACAGCGCCATCGGCACCTGCAACGTGAAGGTTCCCGCGCTGCTGGCCAACCCCGCCATCGATTCGGGCGTCGTGTACTGCCAGGGCGACAACTGCCCCTCCGGTTCGCGCTTCCCCGGGCTGCTCTGCTCGCTGCTGTAGTCGACGCGCCGCCCCGCCTCCCTTGACGTGGGGCGGGACCTTTCCTCCGCCGGGGGCCCGGAGCACGGGGCCGCCGGCGTTGTTGCGCTTCAGCGCCAGGACAGCGCGTACTCCGTGTCGAGCAGGCCCAGCTCGCGCCCCTGCACCCCGATGTCGCGCGCGCCCACGGCTTCCAGGACGGCGTGCAGGACACCCTCGTGGTACGCGGTGGGCATGAAGTCCCGCTTCATGACGAAGCGGCCGCTGCGAGGCCCCGTCCACACCATGCTCCGCTCGCCGTAGCTCACCGCCGCGAGGAACCCGGTGGGGAGCTGTCCCAGCAGCAGCCGGGGCTCGTCATAGGCGAGCATCAGCAGGGTGCGGCCCGCGACGGACTCCAGGAAGTCATGCGCGGCCTTCTGGCCCATGACGCGATGAGCGGCGGCCACGCCCCCGCAATGCTCGGAGAGCAGGTCGGCGGCCTGGAAGGCCAGCGGCAGGAACTGGGTGATGGGGTAGCTGAAGAAGTCGATGTAGCGCTTCTCCGGCAGGGACTGGCGGCAGAGCTGCTCCATGGCGGAGCCGCCCACGCGCCGCACCGTCTCCAGGACCCCCCGGAAGAACATGCCGCGCGCGGTGTCCTCGGGGGTGGCGAGCGCGCAGCGCTGACGCAGCTCGCGCAAGGCATCTGGCTCCAGGGGCTGAGGCGGCGCGGGGTCTCGCACCAGGCGCGAGGTCAATCTCAATTCCATTGCGGGGGGACTCCAGAAGAAAGGGGGGCGCCGTCAGGCCGAAGCCAGACGTGCTGTGCTCCAGGGTGGATGCTGGCCCCCACATGGGCGGCGAATGCCTTGGCCGCCCATGCCCAAACTCACGCGTCCGGCCGCGGGCCTCCGGTCCAGGAGGCTGCACAGACAGGTCGCGGAAGTGTTGCCGTAATGATGCACATTGCATGGAGTGCTTTCGCGAGGCAACCCTGGTCAGCGAATTTTGGTGGAGGGATTGGCCGCTCCCTCAATGACAGACATGGCGAGTAGGGCCGGACGGACCCGGTGCCGGGCGGGCCATGCGGGCTGACGCCTGGACGTCCGCCTGGTGCATCGTGGCGCATCCGGCGCGAGAACGTGTGGTGCCGGGTACGACACTTTTCGCTGAGGGTGCGGGGCAGGGGACTACCTTCCATATCGGTATTTCGCCTGAGGACGTGGTGGGTTATAAGTCGCAGGAAAACTCGTGACCGAGCGCGACCTGTTCCCGGGCAGGGCGTGAGCTTGGCCCGTACTCACAAGGTTGACGCAGTGAAGACCCACCTTGAAGGTCCTGCTCCTCCCCGCCAGCGGCCCCGGTCCCAGCCTCGAAGCCCGGCGGATCGCGCCCGGAAGTCGCGCGAGCAACTGGAGAGCCGTCTGGCGGAGAGCGTTGGCGAGGCGGCGCGAGGCGCGCGGCTGCTCGCGGGGCTCACCCAGGCGGAGGTCGCGGGGCGTGTGGGGATTGCCGCGGAAGTCTATGGGCGCATGGAGCGGGGGAAGATGATGCCCAGCGTGCCGACCCTGTTCCGGCTGTGTCTGGCACTGCGGTTGTCGGCGGACGTCGGGCTGGGGCTTGCCACGGCGGCCAGTGTCGGCGCCGCGCTCTGGGAAGGGGACTCCGGGCACAAGGACCAGTTGCCGGAGATGCGGAAGGTGCTCCGAACGCTGCGGCGCATGTCGCGCAGCCAGCTCAACCTGATGAACCAGGTCGCGGCCGCCATCCTGCCGGAGCGGTGAGGGCCGGGCTCCGGACGGTGAGGCATTGACCGTCCGGAGGTGGCCGCTTCCCAGGTGTGGATGGCGCTGACGGTGTGCGTGCCGTCCAGCAGCGGCCGGGACTCCGGGCACGCTGGGGAACCGAAGGCTGTGATTGTCATTGCGCCAGGAGAAGGGCTGGCAATGTGCCGCGCCCAGGGCTGACGCGGCCCGCGCGGGTCCACCCCGAGGCGCTTGTCACTCCGCCGTCTCCCTGGCCTCATGGGGGACAGGGCACGCAGTGCCCCGCTTGGTGAGGGAATGACCCGCGGACTTGGGTGGTGGACAGTCAGGCCAGCAGCGCGAACGGCGGTCGCCGTGGTGGCCCTGTTCATGCTCGGGACTCGGGCAGACGCACAGGACGCGGGGACGCCGGAGGACGGAGGCGCCGCCCGGGCCGAGCGGGAGCTGCAAGGCACCGACGCGGGCTGGGCCGTGGAGACGGATGCGCCCTTGTCGGAGGACGCGGGCGTGCCCGAGCCCGCGTTCACTCCGCCCGTGATGGTGCAGGACTCGCCCGCTCCCTATCCGCCGGGGCTGGCGTCCGACGGCGTCGCGGGGGTGGTGAAGCTGGAGCTGCTCATCGACGACGCGGGCGAGGTGGAGTCCGCCACGTTGGTGGAAGGGCTGCATCCCTTGTTGGACCGGGCGGCGCTGCACGCGGCGCCGTCGCTGCGCTTCGCCCCCGCCACTTTGGACGGCCTGCCGGTGGCCGTGCGCATCTTCTTCGAGTACCGCTTCGAGGCGCCCGCGCCGGCCATGTCCGAGGGGGCCACGCCCGCGGCGCCCATCACCCTGAAGGGGCTGGTGCGCGCCAAGGGCAACCGCCGGCCGCTGGTAGGGGCCACGCTGGTGTCGGACGCGCATCCAGACGCGCCGGTGCAGACGGACGTGGACGGACGCTTCGAGGCGCGCTGGCCCGCGGGCGTGCATGCGGTGCGTATCACCGCCCCCGGCCACAAGCCCGGCGTCTTCCGCGAGGGCCTGAAGGCGAACGAGGCGCTGGAGGTGGTGTACGGGCTGGAGCCGCTCATCATCAACCCGTACGAGACGGTGGTGCGGGGAGACCGCGAGCGCACGGAGGTGAGCCGCGTCACCCTGCATGACGCGGAGCTGCGCGAGGTGCCTGGCACCATGGGGGACCCCTTCCGCGTCGTCATGCTGCTTCCCGGCGTGGGCAGCATGGTGTCCGGCGTGGCCTACCCGGTGGTGCGCGGCAGCCAGCCCGCGGCCACGGGCTACTTCCTGGATGGCATCCGCGTCCCCATCCTCTTCCACCTGTTCCTGGGCCCGGCCGTCATCCACCCGGACTTCATCGACGCCATCGACTTCTATCCAGGCTCGCCGCCTCCCCGGTATGGGCGGTTGATGGGGGGCGCCATCGACGGGCGCCTCAGCCGCCCGCGGGATGACGGCGTCCACGGCAGCGCCTACGCGGACCTCATCAACGCGGGCTTCTTCATCGAGACGCCGTTCAAGGACACCGGCACCAACGTCAGCCTGGCCGGCCGCTATTCCTATACGCCCTGGCTCATCGCCCTGGCGGCGAACCAGCTCCAGTCGCCGCCCCCTCCCGGGCGGGAGAACCCCAAGGTGGTGCTCGACTTCTGGGATTATCAGGGCCGGGTGGAACAGCGGCTGGGCGAGGGCACGCTGCGCCTGTTTGCCTTTGGCTCCTCGGACACCTTCGGTTCGGAGGCCCAGGACGCATGGGGCGACACCGCGATGCAATCCATTGTCTTCCACCGGGTGGACCTGCGGCACCGGCACCCCGTGGGGCCCGGTGAGCTGGAGGTGGGCGGGACGTGGGGGCTGGACCGCTTCGCCGTCGTCAGCCGCAGCCCCCCTGGCGAGGCCACCGAAGTCCATATCGACCAGGGGCACTGGTCCGCGCGCCTGGGCTACAGCGCGACGCTGTCACCCAGCGCCACGCTGCGTGCAGGGGCGGACGTGGAGCACAAGCGCGCCATCGTCGAGCTGCTCCAGCAGGACGGCGGCTCCGACGCGGACGTGGAGGTGGCGCCCGTGGCGCTGGGGACCTTCATGGGCGCGTGGACGGAGCTGGTGTGGCAGCCCCATGAGAAGTGGGCCGTGGTGCCCGGCCTGCGCGTGGACAACTACCACCTGTCGCCGGGGATTGATCGCCGCGCGCTGGAGCCGCGTCTCACCGTGCGTCACAAGGTGTCGGAGGCGCTCACGCTCAAGGGCGGGGCGGGCCTCTTCCATCAGCCGCCCACCACCCTCATCAGCCTGCCCGTGGTGGACGTGGGAAGCCTGCTGCTGGGGCTCCAGCAAGGCGTGCAGCTCTCCGTCGGCGCGGAATGGAAGGCGTGGCGCGGTCTGGAGGTGGGGCTGGACGTCTATCTCAACCCGATGGTGCGGACCCTCGAGCTGACGCCCTTCGCCGACGAAGGCATGGTGGACGACGACACGCCGGACACCGGCACGCCGCCTCCAGCGGGCCTGCGCCGCGGCATGCAGTTGGGGGACGGCGGCGGCATCCCCGACCGCTCGGACTTCGACTTCCCGGACTTTCGCGGCAGTGGCATGGCCTACGGCATGGAGTTCCTGCTGCGCCACCCGCTGGGCGACAACTGGTTCGGCTGGCTGTCGTATTCGCTCCAGCGCAGCACGCGCCGCACGCGCTTCCACCGCTACGACGCGGAGGGCCACCGGGTGGGCGAGGCGGAGGCGGACCTGCCCTTCGCCTTCGACCAGACGCACATCCTCAACCTGGTGCTCAGCTACAAGTTCGCCAACAACGTCACGCTGGGCGGGGTGCTGCACTTCAATACCGGGCGCCCTGAATACGGCACCCTGGGCACGCAGACGCACCGCCCTGGCGAAGACGCCTCCGGCAGGCCCGCCTGGGTCAAGGCAGACCGAGATCGCGTGGACCGGCTGCCGGCCTTCCTCCGGTTCGACGTGCGGCTGTCCAAGTCGTGGGTCTACGACACCTTCAGCCTGGAGGCGTATCTGGACATGCTCAACGTCACGCTCCGTCGGGAGACGTTGGGCTTCGAGTACGAGGGCGGCGACGGCTTCCCGCTGCGCAAGGACGCGGTGGGGCTTCCCATCGCCCTACCCATCCTGGGCGTGAAGGGTCGTTACTGAGCACGCGGACTGATGGATAGCGCACGCTTGGCGCCGCGCCTTCGCCTTCATCTGGGCACGATGGCGCGCCACGCGGTGTAATTCCGCGCCGCCAGTTGTTCCGGGGGCCAGTCCGCTCCTGGGGGCCCGGAGACGCCGGGCCGAGTTCCTGACCACCGCACACCAGGTGACTTCTTCATGTCGCAGGACGGGATTCCGACGATGGTGCCGTTGCAGCGGGGGGGCATCCCTTTCAGCCGGGGGGCCTCCGTGGCCAGCCGGCTGACGCTGACGCACCTGCGGATTTCGGATGAAGACCCGCACCGCCAGGCGAAGGCCGTTTCGGATGCTCCCGCCGTGCTGCTGGTGGATGACCATGTGTCGAACCTGGTGTCGCTGGAGGCCATCCTCGAGCCGCTGGGCATCCGCATGGACAAGGCCTGTTCGGGGGAGCAGGCCCTGCGCTTCCTGCTGCGCGAGGACTACGCCGTCATCCTGCTGGACGTGCGAATGGCGGGGCTGAGCGGCTTCGAGACGGCGGCGCTCATCAAGCAGCGTGAGCGCACGCGCAACGTCCCCATCATCTTCCTCACCGCCTACGGCCGCGATGACGCGGAGCTCGTCACCGGCTACGCCACCGGCGCGGTGGACTTCCTCCAGAAGCCCTTTCCGCCGGAGGTGCTGCGCTCGAAGGTGTCCGTCTTCGTGGAGCTGTTCCGCGCGCAGCAGCAGGTGCGGCGCCAGTCGGAGCTGCTGCGGCAGAAGGAAGCCGAGGCGCGGGATGCCGCACTGAGGGCCGCGGGCTACATCGACCGGTTGCGGGACTTCACCGCCCGGCTGTCGGAGGCGGCCACCGTGCCGCAGGTGTGCCGCGCGCTCTTCGAACAAGGGCTGGTGGCCGCTGGCGCGAAGGCGGGCTCCGTCAACCTCCTGGACGCGGAGGGCGAGGCGCTGGAGGTGGTGGATGCCATTGGCTACCCGGAGAGCGTGCTGAGCCGGTGGCGGCGCATCCCGATGTCGGCGGCCATGCCGCTGGTGGAGTCGCTGCGGGAGCAGCAGGCCATCTGGGTGGGGTCGTCGGAGGAGTGGCGCGCGCGTTATCCGCTCATGGATACGCGAGGCCTTCACGAGGCGGCGCTCGCGCTGCCCTTGCTGGTGAAGGGACGGGCGCTGGGCGCCATTGGCCTGTCCTTCGCGCGGCCCCGGGCCTTCACGGAGATGGACCGGGCCTTCTTCACCGCGCTGGCGCATGCGTGTGCCCAGGCGTTGGACCGGGTGCATCTGACGGCGGAGGAGCGCCGGGCCCATGCCGTGGCCCGGGCCGCCGCCGCCCGGCTGCAGATGCTCACGGAAGCGTCCGACGCCTTCGATGCGACGAACCGCGACCTGTCCGTGCTGCTGGACACCATTACCCGCCAGGTCGCCTACTTCCTGGGGGACACGTGCACGCTGTGCCTGCTGTCCGACGACGCGACGCGGTTGGAGGTGGCGGCCAGCCATTCCAATCAGGGGGAGGATGGGGCGCCGCTGCTCCCCGGCGAGGGGCTGAGCGACTTCGTGCTCCGTGGCGGACGGCCGCTCCTCGTGCCCGAGCTGTCGGAGGACCAACGGCGGGAGCTGGGGCAGGGCGAGGCGCTGCGCAGCCTGCTGTGCGTGCCGCTGCGGGCGCAGGGCAAGGTGGTGGGAACGCTGTCGGTGGGGCGCATGGGCTCGGGCCGGAGCTTCACCCAGGAGGACCAGGAGCTGGTGGAGGAGCTGGCGGCGAAGGCGGCGCTCTCCATCGAGAACGCGCGCCTGTTCGCGGAGCAGCAGCGGTCACAAGAGGAGCTGCGCCGGCGCGCCGAGTTCGAACAGCAGCTGGTGGGCATCGTCTCCCACGACTTGCGCAATCCCCTGGCGGCCATCTCCATGTCGGCGGGGCTGCTGGAGAAGAAGGGTGAGTTGACGGAGCCGCAGAAGCGCATGGTGTGGCGCATTGGCCAGGCCACCGAGCGCGCGGCCCGGATGATTCGCGACCTGCTGGACTTCACCAAGGCCCGGCTGGGCGGCGGCATTGCCCTGCACCGTCAGACCACCGATTTGCGGGAGGTGGTGCACCAGGTGGTGGATGAGCTCCTGGTGGCCAACCCCGGGCGACGCGTGGAGGTGGAGGTCCAGGGCGAGGTGCGCGGCGAATGGGATTCGGACCGCATCGCCCAGGTGCTCACGAACCTGCTGGGCAATGCCCTGGCCTACAGCCCCGCGGACGCCCCGGTGCGGGTGGACACGCGGCTGGAGGGCGAGGCCGCGCTGCTGTCTGTCTTCAACGGGGGCGCCCCCATCCCCCGTGAATTGTTGCCTCGCCTGTTCGAGCCGCTGACACGGGGCGCGTTGAAGGAGGGCCAGTCCACCCGCAGCATCGGCCTGGGGCTCTACATCGTGCAGGACATCGTGCGCGGCCACGGCGGCGGCGTGGAGGTGGTGTCCTCCGAGCAGGACGGCACCACCTTCACCGTGCGCCTGCCGCGTGCGGCGGGCTGAGTCGCCCGTCCCGTCCATCGATTGGCTCTACGCCGTGGGAGACCTCAACGGTGACGGCCCATACGTCCTGTATCAGGTCAACCGGATGACAGGTGCCGCCACGACGCCGGAGCAGGGCTTCCCCGGCGGTGCCTTCGGACCCGAGTTGCGCGATATCGCCATCATGGATTGAGCCGGCGTCCTGGGCGAGCGCGCCGGGGCCCTGGCCGTTCGCGCAGGGCCATTGCGGAATGACGACACCGCGGCGGGTGCCGGGCCGCGTGGCGCGTTGGCACTGGCGCGGAGTGAGCACTGAAGGTCGCGCCAGTACCCACGTACAAGTTCGCGCTCCCGGAGATTTGTCACTCTTGTCCCGTGTGCGTTCCGCGACCGGGCGTCGAGCATCGGGGCTGGAGGGCGTGCCAGGGGGACGTCGATGGGGGTTTGTCTGTCGTCGAAGTGGGGCTCCGCCTGGACCTGGACGACGCATGCGGGAGGCGCCGCGCCCTGTCTGCGCTTCGAGACGGTGCGAGGGACGGCGGGGGAGGTGCTCGACTTGCGCCAGGCCGCGCTCGAGGCGTCCGCCGAGCCGGTGGCGCACGATTGGGTCCTGCCTCCATGGGTGTCGCGCTGGGAGCAGGAGGGCGTGCGAGGGCTGTGCCTGGAGGACTGCGTGCGCGTGGTGGACACGGGCGAGCCGGTGTCCGTCGTGCTGCGCATCACCCGCGAGGGCATGGAGGCGCGCTTCCGGGCCGTGGGCATGAAGGCGTCGGATGCCTTCGTGCTGTGGCTGCTGCCCGATGACACGGACGACGCGCAGGCGCTTCGCGAGGCGCTGGAGCGTGAGCGCGAGGCCCGCCACCGGGCGGAGGGCGCGCTGGAGCACGCGACGGCCCGGCTGACCCGCGAGGCCCTGGATGGCAACGCGCGCCACCTCGCGCTGGAGCGGCTGACCGAGGAGGCGGAGTTTCGTGAGCGGTTCATCGGCATCCTCGGGCATGACCTGCGCAACCCCCTGAATGCCATTGCCCTGTCCGCGCGAGCCCTGGCGCAACGCACGCTGCCGGCGGCCCAGCAGCAGCAGTGCGCCCAGCGAATCGAGGCGAGCGCCGCGCGGATGGGCGCCATGATTTCCGACATCCTCGACCTCACCCGCGCGCGTCTGGCGGGCGGCATCCCCCTGCACCTGGGGACGGTCAGCCTGGCCATTATCTGCCGGATGGTGGTGGAGGAGCTGTCCGCCGCGCATCCGGACCGGCACATCACCCTGGACGTGGAGGGCGCGTCGGAGGGCTTCTGGGACGCGGACCGGATGGCGCAGGTGCTCAGCAACCTGGTGGGCAACGCGCTGGAGCACGGCGCCGAGGACACGCCCGTCCGGCTCAAATGTATCGCCGTGAACGGTGAGCAGGTCCTGGAGGTCCACAACACCGGGACGCCCATTCCACCTCAACAGATGGAGACATTGTTCGACCCGTTCCGCCAGGTGGGCACTGCTCCTGGGAAGGGCCACCGTCGTGGCGCCGGTGGCCTGGGGCTGGGACTCTTCATCGTGAAACAAATCGTCCAGGCGCACGGAGGAGCTGTGTGCGTGTCCTCCTCCGAGGCAGAGGGAACGACCTTTACGGTGAAAATGCCACGAGACGCGCGACAGTCGCAGGAGCCCGCACCCTTGGGCGTGAGACATCGCGTGTAACTGCAACGTTGGCGGCTGGGCGGATTGAACGCTGAGCGTCAGCCGGCGCACGGACTACGTGTTTGCCGCATGACCGACGTGCGCGAACTGCCCGAGAGGGCACCTGTCAGAGGGGAAAAGAAGGACTACCGGTTATCTTGGCCGCGAGAAACGCGGCTACCCCCAAAAACCGGAGGCAGCCATGTATCACCACCCCACCTCGAAGACCTGTTCCAGCTCCAAGGTCACCTACGCCGGACGCCGTTGTGCGCACCGGTGGGAGCTGCTGCCAGCGTTGCTTCTTGTCGCCGCCGTGGGGTGTGGCCCGGCGGAGCCGATGGATACGGCGAGCGAGACGCTGAGCACCCAGTCGGACGCGTTGGTGTCGTCCAATGGCTTGTCCACCAATGGCTTGTCGACAAACGGGCTGTCGACGAACGGCTTGTCGACAAACGGGCTGTCCACCAATGGCTTGTCGACGAATGGACTGTCGACGAACGGCTTGTCGACGAATGGTTTCAACACGTGGTTCAGCGCGGACCCGGTCAAGGCCGAGGAGGTGATGCGATACATCGTCCGGTGCGCGCTCGCCTCCGGTCAGTCCCTGACGTACACGCATGCGGGCACCACGCATACCTGGCATGGCTCCCTGGGGCTGGCGCCGACGTGGTCGAGCCCCACGCCTCCGCCTCCGTCGAGCCCGGGCGCCCCGGTTGCCCCGGAGCCCGAGCAGCAACTGGTGTCGAGCTGCCTGGCGGCACACGTGAACAAGTACGGTGTGCACCTGAACATCTCCGTGCAGGGCAAGGACTCGCAGGGCGTCGCCATTCCGACGACGGCCGAGGAGGTGCAAACCTACAATCAGAATGAGGCCGTCTTCTTCGGCAACCTCTTCAATGGTCAGGGACTCTTCGCGGCCAATGATGCGCCCTATCTGGCCTACGACGAGAGCACGGTGCGCGCGTGCGGCCTGTCGTCGTGGAGCGGGGACCCGGACTGCGCGGCCGTCATCACCCACGTGGGGGCTGCCCTGACGCACTGCCAGCAGGACTCCACGCGGACGTACTACACGCGCTGCACGTACAACGGCGTGACGTACCGCCCGCTCACCACCCGCATCCGTCCCCAGGACATCTACAAGTGCGGTGATGGGACGTGCCAGCTCTCCGAGCGCTGCGGCACCAGCAACACGCCGGACAGCTGCGCCGCGGACTGTGGCGCCTGCTAGGCGCTGACGTCTTCGCGGCGCCCCCGTGCCGCGCGCAGTGGCGGCCTGTCCTCCTACCCCTCGGGAGGATGCCATGGAAGTCCCAGCCTGTCCGAGCGCGGTGGCCGCCGCATCCAGGCTGAAGGTGTGGGTTGTCCCCGGGCCCTCCCCGCACGCCCGGCTCATTCGAATGGCTGTCCGCGATATGCATCCAGACCTCCCGCGCTTCGCTGGGGGCAGGGAGCGGTTTGCCTGAGGCGTCGTTGCTCGTGGCCGTGGGTCAGCGGACCGCGACCTGACGGAAGGTGACGCCGTCGAGCTCCAGGCGCTGGACCGCGTCCACGAAGCGCTGCGTGGCCAGGATGAGTGTGGGCCAGTCCGCGAGGCGGAAGACGTCCGCCGTGGTGGGGATGGAGGCCGTGTCGAGGAGGTAGGGGGCGGGGAGACCGTAGCTCTCAACGCCACATGTGGGGCACGGAGGCTCCCGGTCGGATGGAAGGCAGTCCGGGTGGAAGCGTCCACAGGGCGTCAGCTGGAGTTCGAGCAGCTCGGGCGGGTTCCTTCCGCTTCCCTTGAGTTGCATCGGGCAGCCGTTCAGCCCTTGCAATCCTGCTTGCCGCAGTTGTTCCAGCGCTTCACGGCGGAGGCTCAGGGACCACGCTTGAAGATGTAGCTGTCCAAAGGGGCCGGAGGCGCGTCCGGTCATCGGACCAAACTTGGTCCCGGGCATCAACACGAACCCGGGGGGCACCTGGGGCCGCACCTGTTCGCGCAATCGAGCCCACTCCTCGTATGGCTCAGGGCGGGGCTCTTCGTACTCGTGCCGTGTCGGGAGCGATGTCAGGTCCACGCAGGGATAGTGAAGCCCGGCGGTGCTCCAGGTAGCACCACAGCCGGGACAGTCCGCGAGTCCAGGCAGGCTCCATCGGTGCGCGGCATTCAGGTTTCCCGTGTAGCGCGACGGTCGCGTCGCCTCGACTTGATAGATGCGCAATCCGGCCTCTTCCTGGGGGGTCATGGCGCCCGCCCCACGCCAGGATGCGCGGAGCGGGCCGGCCGAGGGTGACGCGTGTTACGGGGCGCTCACCGGCGCGGACAGGCAGGCCGCTGCCATGCCGGGCGTGCTGCTCTGGCGCGGCTCCACCGACGACAGTTCATCCTCCTCCTCGGAAGGAATCTGGGCGTCCGGCGTGCACGTGCCGCCCAGCTCGTAGTCGCTGAACCACCGCTCACAAGTGATGATGCGACTCCCCCAGGGCACCGCACAAACGAGCGAGCAGGGCGCTTCGTCGGCACACTGCACGTCGCAATCTGGGGGCAGCGCTGACGCGGACAGCGGGGAGAGCGTGACAAGGGCCGCGGCGCTCACGAACAGCGTCTTCGAAAGCAGGTTCATGGTGACTCCACGACGACGGGTGGCCGGACCACGAAGTGTGTTCCGGCACCCGCAGTATCGAACCGGACAGGGAAAACTTCAAAAGCAGCACTGACGGCTTTTGCGGGTCGGCAGTGCCCCATTCCGGAATGACTTGCACAGACGCGAACGTCAGGATGGCCGCACCTGGGAGCGGGCCTGGCCCGGGAGGAAGGGGGGACGGCCTTCCTGCAGAAACGGCCGCCTCGCGTCACCCGGACCGTGGCGCAGGATTTGCCCTCGTTCCTGCCACTGCGGGAGGCGTCGCCATGAGCTCGGTCGGCGCACCTCGCTGGAAGCCGTTGGAGCCGGACGAACGCCGCGAGCAGATTCTGGAGTGTGCCTGGGCGCCAACGTCGTGCTGCTGGAAAAGACAGACACGCTCACCCCCCGGGACAGTGCACACAGCGGCGCAGGTCATCCAGGACGCGGGGGCCAGGCGCTCGCGGCGGTGGGGGACGTGTGGGAGGAAGCGGACGTGCGGCGCGCCGTGGACGAGGCCGCGGTGCGCTTGGGCGGCATCGATTGCTGCGTGAACAACGCCAGCGTCCTGGCGTCGCATCCGCACATCCTGCCGCTGTCCCCGCCGGTCAACCTCTCGCCGCGCTGGCTGGGGCCGCACCCTGCGTACAGGATGGCGACGTATTGGATGACGGACCCTGCGTGCATCGCCGCCGACCGTTGCTTGCAGTGGCTCGGGGGGTACGGGTACATGAAGGCGTACCTCTTCGCCCACCTGTTCGCGGACACGCGCGTGCTGCGAATCCTTGCCGGCGCGAACGAGATCATGAAAGAGCTCGTCGCCCGTTCCCTGTAGACCCACATCCCCGTCCCAAGGAGGCTCTTCGTGAGCCAGGAAGCATTCATCTTCGACGCCGTCCGGACCCCTCGCGGCAAGGGCAGGAAAGGCGCGCTGCACGGCACCAAGCCCATCACGCTGCTCACCGGGCTGGTGGACGCGCTCAAGAAGCGTCACCCGAACCTCGACCCCCAGCGCATCGACGACGTCGTGCTCGGCGTCGTGTCGCCGGTGGGTGAGCAGGGCGCCGACATCGCCCGTACCCTGGTGCTGGCGGCGGGGCTGCCCGAGACGGTGGGCGGCGTGCAGCTCAACCGCTTCTGCGCGTCCGGCCTCACGGCGGTGAACATGGCCGCCCAGCAGGTGCGCTCGGGCTGGGAGCACCTGGTCATCGCGGGCGGCGTGGAGAGCATGTCGCGCGTGCCCATGGGCTCGGACGGCGGCGCCTGGGCCATGGACCCGGCCACGAACTTCGACACCTACTTCGTCCCGCAGGGCATCTCCGCGGACCTCATCGCCACCATCGAGGGCTTCACGCGCGAGGACGTGGACCGCTACGCGGCCCGTTCGCAGCAACTGGCGGCCCAGGCGTGGGCCGGCGGGTACTTCAAGAACTCCGTCGTCCCGGTGGTGGACCAGAACGGCCTCACCGTGCTGGACCATGACGAGCTCATGCGCCCGGACTCTACCGTGGCGTCGCTCGGCAAGCTCAACCCGTCCTTCTCCGTCATGGGCGAAGCGGGCGGCTTCGACGCGGTGGCCCTGCAGAAGTACCACTTCGTGGAGCGCATCGAGCACGTCCACACGCCGGGCAACTCGTCGGGCATCGTGGACGGCGCGGCGCTGGTGCTCATCGGCTCCGAGCAGGTGGGCAAGTCGCTGGGCCTCACGCCGCGCGCGCGCATCGCCGCGGTGGCCACGTCCGGCTCGGACCCCACCATCATGCTCACCGGCCCGATTCCGGCCACCCGGAAGCTGCTGGAGATTGCGGGCCTGTCGGTGAAGGACATCGACCTGTTCGAACTCAACGAGGCCTTCGCCTCGGTGGTGCTCAAGTACCAGAAGGACCTCGGCATTCCGGACGAGAAGCTGAACGTGAACGGCGGCGCCATCGCCATGGGGCACCCGCTGGGCGCCACGGGCGCGATGATTCTGGGGACGATGGTGGACGAGCTGGAGCGACGCAAGGCGCGCCGCGCGGTCATCACCTTGTGCGTCGGTGGTGGCATGGGCGTGGCCACCCTCATCGAGCGCGTCTGAGCTTCTCTTCCAACACTTCGACAGGATTCGAGCGAACCCCATGAGCGAGCAGAACACCATCCGCTGGGACAAGGACGCCGACGGCATCGTCGTCTTGACGTTGGATGACCCGAACCAGTCCGCGAACACCATGAACGCCGCGTACCTGAAGTCCATGCGCGCGATTGTGGACCGGTTGGTCAAGGAGAAGGACACCGTCACCGGTGTCATCCTCACCTCCGCGAAGAAGACCTTCTTCGCCGGTGGTGATTTGAAGGACCTGCTGAAGGTGCGCAAGGAGGACGCGAAGCAGGCCTTCGAGCTGGGGCAGGAAATCAAGGCGCAGCTGCGCACGCTGGAGACGCTGGGCAAGCCCGTGGTCGCGGCCATCAACGGCGCGGCGCTGGGCGGCGGGCTGGAGATCGCGCTCGCCTGCCACCACCGCATCATCGCGGACGTGAAGGGCGCCCAGGTGGGCCTGCCGGAAGTCACGCTGGGCCTCTTGCCCGGTGGCGGCGGCGTGGTGCGCACGGTGCGGATGCTGGGCATCGTGGACGCGCTGATGAAGGTGCTGCTCCAGGGCCAGCGCTACCGCCCGCAGGAGGCGAAGGAGGTCGGCCTGGTCCATGAGGTGGTGGACTCCGTGGAGGCGCTGCTGCCCGCGGCCAAGGCGTGGGTGAAGGCCCATCCCACCGCGCAGCAGCCGTGGGACCAGAAGGGCTACAAGATTCCGGGCGGCACGCCGTCGTCTCCGGGGCTGGCGGCGAACCTGCCCGCGTTCCCCGCGAACCTGCGCAAGCAGCTCAAGGGCGCGAACATGCCGGCGCCCCGCGCCATCATGGCCACGGCGGTGGAGAGCACGCAGGTGGACGTGGACACCGCGTTCACCGTGGAGTCGCGCTACTTCACCGAGCTCGTCACCGGGCAGGTCGCGAAGAACATGATTCAGGCGTTCTTCTTCGACATGCAGCACATCAACTCCGGTGGCGGCCGTCCCAAGGGTTACCCGCAGCACACCGCGAAGAAGGTGGGCGTGCTGGGCGCGGGGATGATGGGCGCGGGCATTGCCTACGTCTGCGCCAAGGCCGGCATCGACGTGGTGCTCAAGGACGTGAGCCTCGCGTCGGCGGAGAAGGGCAAGCAGTACTCCGTGAAGCTGGTGGAGAAGGCCATCCAGAAGGGCAAGTCCACGAAGGAGAAGGGGGACGCGCTGCTGGCGCGAATCCACCCCACCGCGGACGCCGCCGACCTCAAGGGGTGTGACCTCGTCATCGAGGCCGTGTTCGAGGACGTGAAGCTCAAGCACCAGGTCTTCCAGGAAGTGCAGGACGTGGTCGCCCCGGACGCGGTGCTCGGGTCCAACACGTCCACGCTGCCCATCTCCGTGCTCGCCGAGGGCGTGAAGCGGACGGAAGACTTCGTGGGCATGCACTTCTTCTCGCCCGTGGACAAGATGCCGCTGCTGGAGCTCATCGCGGGCAAGAAGACGAGCGACGCCACGCTCGCGAAGGCCATCGACATCGCGGTGCAGATTGGGAAGACGCCCATCGTCGTCAACGACAGCCGGGGCTTCTTCACCAGCCGCGTCATCGGCACCTTCCTCAACGAGGCCATCGCCATGGTGGGCGAGGGCATCTCGCCCGCCTCCATCGAGCAGGCCGGCCTCCAGGCGGGCTACCCCGCCGCCCCGCTCCAGCTGGTGGACGAACTCACGCTGACGCTGCCGCGCAAGATTCGTCAGGAGACGAAGGCGGCCCTCCTGGCGGAGGGCAAGCCCTGGACGGAGCACCGCAGCTACGCCGTGATGGACGCGATGATTGACCAGCACCAGCGCAAGGGCCGCTCCACGGGCGGCGGGTTCTACGACTACGTGGACGGCAAGCGCACGGGCCTGTGGGCGGGACTGGCGCAGCACTTCACCAAGCCCGGCCACACCATCCCCTTCGAGGACATGAAGGAGCGGATGCTGTTCGCCGAGGCCATCGACACGGTGCGCTGCTTCGACGAAGGCGTGCTGCGCTCCGCTGCGGACGCGAACATCGGCTCCATCCTCGGCATTGGCTTCCCGGCGTGGACGGGCGGGGTGGTGCAGTTCATCAACGGCTACGAGGGCCGGACGGGCAACGGGCCGCGGGGCTTCATTGCCCGCGCGCGTGAGCTCGCACAGCGCTACGGTGCGCACTTCGAGCCGCCGGCGTCGCTCGTCGAGAAGGCCGAAAGAGGCGAACTCTTGAAGTAGCAGCTCACACAAGGAGAGGTCCGATGACGCAGGGCTCCAGTCGTCTCGCCGCCGTTCCACCTTCGTTCGATGCGAAGGCGCTCGTCGAGAAGCAGCGAGCCCGTTTCGAGACCCGTGCCACGCTGCCGCTGGCGTGGCGACGGGAGCAGTTGCAGGTGCTCGAACGGGCGGCACGCAAGTATGAGGCGGAGATTCTCGCCGCCCTGCAGTCGGACCTCTCCAAGAGCCCCGAGGAGGCCTACCTCACGGAGGTGGGCAGCATCTACGGGGAGCTGAAGGACGCGCTGAAGAACGTGAAGGCGTGGATGGCGCCGCGCAAGGGGGCGGCGCCGCTCGCCATCCAACCCGCGCGCGTCTGGCAGTACTCGGACCCGCTGGGCGTGACGCTCATCATCTCCCCGTGGAACTACCCCTATCAGCTGGCGATTGCTCCGCTCATCGGGGCGCTCGCCGCGGGCTGTACCGCCGTGCTGAAGCCCAGCGAGCTGTCCCCGGCGACGTCCGCCGTGCTCGCGCGGATGCTGAAAGAAGCCTTCCCCGAGGACGTCGTCGCCGTCGTGGAAGGCGGCGCGGAGGTGAGCCGGGCCCTGCTCGACGAGCGCTGGGACCTCATCTTCTTCACCGGCGGTCCCCAGGTGGGCCGGGTGGTGGCGGAAGCCGCGGCGAAGCACCTGACGCCCACCGTGCTGGAGCTGGGCGGCAAGAGCCCCTGCATCATCGACAAGAGCGCGGACCTGGAAGTCACCGCGCGCCGCATCGCCTGGGGCAAGTACCTCAACGCCGGGCAGACCTGCATCGCCCCGGACTACGTGCTCATTCCGCCCGAGCTCAAGGGCCGCTTCACGGAGCTGGTCCAGAAGGCCGTCACCAGCTTCTACGGCGCGAACGCGCGTGAGAGCCGCGACTATGGCCGCATCATCAGTTCGCGGCACTTCGAGCGCGTCTCGAAGCTGGCGCAGGACGGGACCGTGGCCGTTGGCGGTGAGCGGGACGCGGACAGCCGCTTCTTCGCGCCCACCGTCATCACCGACGCGCCGCTGTCCAGCCCGCTGATGCAGGAGGAGATTTTCGGGCCCCTGCTGCCGCTGGTGGACTGTCCGAGCATCGACGAGGCCATCCGCTTCGTCCGCGCGAGGCCGAAGCCGCTGGCGCTCTACACCTTCTCCAAGGACGCGGCGGTGAACGAGCGCGTCCTCACGGAGACGTCGAGCGGCGGCGCGGTGGCCAACGACGTGTGCGTCCACTTCGCCGCGAAGGGCCTGTCCTTCGGCGGCGTGGGGGAGTCCGGCAGCGGCGGCTACCACGGTCAGGCCAGCTTCGACGCCTTCAGCCACCGAAAGGGTGTGGTGAAGCGGCCCTTCCTGCTCGACATGAAGCTGCGCTACCCGCCCTACACGGGGAAGCTGGACCTCTTCAAACGCTTCCTGTGACACGGAGGCCGTTGCCGGGCTCATCTGCCGACAAGCGCGTTTGTTTTCATATCCCCGAGGGAAAGTTGGAGTCGAAGCGCTCCCGGAAAAGTCAGACCGACCCGGTATGAATCTCCCTGCGCGGCGCTATTCGTGCGTCGCCGAAAGGGTTGCCTTCACAATGAAGATGTCATTGATTTCCCTCGGGCTTTTGGCCGGCATGACAGGGGTCGGCTGCGCGGGGCTCGACGAGGCCGAGGCGGTGGACTCCTCCGTATCGACGGACGCGACCTCCCAGGTCACCCAAGACCTGGTCACCCATGTCACCGGTACCAGCCCGGTCACCTTCGTCGCCACGTCGGGCAACGAGACGAAGCCTTACGACCAGTCCGCCACGTCGGTGGTGGCATACCTGCGGGACTCATCGACGGGGGCGTTCACGGCCTATCCGGGCACGGGCTCTGCGGACGGCACCATCTCCGTGCCGAACGTCCCTTCCGGCCGCATCTACCTGAAGCTGGGCTCGCGCTACCTGGTGAGCACCGGCCGCGCGTTCGATCTGGGCTCCACGGAGTGGGGCCGCGATGGCACCTTCGCCTCGCTGCCCACTCCCGTGACGGTGTCCGCCACCGGGTTGTCCCCCTGGCAGCCGGGGGACTTCCTGGACATGTATTCGTTGAACGCGGGTGCGTTCGGCTACATGGGCGGCGCCGCCACGGGGCGCCCCCTGGCGGGCGCCACGTCGCTCTCCGGGCTGAGCTTCGATTACGCCCACATGCTCAACCCGGTGCTGCTCGACAGCAGCCTCGGGGATGTGTTCTCGCTCGCGCAGATGCGGTTGCAGACGAGCGCGAATGGAGTGCCCTACCGCGCGATGCACAAGGTGCTCAACGCGAGCATGACGCAGGTGGAGGGCCAGCCCACCACCGTCAACGGAACCTTCACCCAGCCCGTCGCGACAGGCACCTTCGAGGTGGACTGGAGACGCTCGGCCTTCGAAGCCATGCGCACCCAGGTGAACCCGGGCGCGGTCAGCACGTACAACGAGATCTGGATGTCCGCTCGGCCGGCCGCGCTGAGCTCGGCGTTCGCGTCCATCAGCGGGCCGCCACTGCTCGTGAAGCTCAATCCTGACGCGCAGCGGACCGACATCGTCACGGGGAGCATGACCTACAACAACCCGCTCCCGGCGGCGTGGCAGAAGGTGGCGACCGCCGTCGCGGGCTTCACCCACAGCTACGCGCTGGGAACCGCGACGCCCTACACCATGAGCGTGGACATCCGCGTGGAGCAAGAGGCGAGCGCGTTCACCGCCGCGCCCGTGGAGCCCCTCGTCGGGCCGGTGCAGGCGCCCCTGGTGAACACGCGCGGCGCGTTCCAGAACCTCACGGGCGTGGGGACCGACGCCTCGCTGCGCTGGTCGAAGCCGCTGATCGGCACGGCCACGAACTACGTGGTGAACATCTACCGGCTCGGCACGAGCAACGGCTCCACCACCGCGACGCGCGTGGCGATGCTGCACACGGATCTCCAGAGCGTGTACCTGCCCCCGGACGTGCTGCGGGCGGGCGGGACGTACTTCGCGGAAATCCAGAGCTGGTACCAGCCCGGCTCAAGTCTCGCGACGAGCCCGTTCAAGCGCTCGCTGCCTCGAGGCCGCGCCAGCGTGCTCACCGGCATGTTCAGCCCGTAGACGTTGAAGTCCAGGGAAGGAAGGGAGCCCGCTCCCTCTCTTCCTCATGAGCCGCATCGCTTCAGCGAGGCTCAGATTCGGCTTTCGCCATTCTGCTGGGGCGCAAGGCAGAATGGCGGGGGGGATGCGCGGACGGGGGTAGATAGCTCATGCGCGCAACCCTTCAGTTGCTGATGGGCATTGTGACAACAGGCGACTGGTCGGCTTCCGGGTGAAGGCTGAGAGTACGCAGCGCGCTGGGGATTTCCGGTGTGGGCTCGCGTCCGTTGGCCGCTGGTGGGAATCGCGTAGGGTGGATGGATGGCTTCGAAGCGCGTTCTCACCGTCACCGAAATCGGGCCCGGTACCTCGGCGCTCCAGGCCGCGTTCTGCGACTACGTGCCGCGAGTCTTCACCCGCGCTGGCGGGGACTGCCGTCCCCCCGCGAGGCGAACCTCTTCCCCGTCATGGCGCGGACCTGAGCCCGGGGCCGATTGTCAGAGGTAGCTCATCCAGGGGCTGGAGGAGCGGGCCTTCAGCGCGGCGAAGGCGCGGCAGGCGAACCACATGGGCACCGTCGTCAGCAGCGCCATGAGCCAGAGTGCGCTGACATTCGGCAGGCTGAACAGCGCGCCCTGGTTGGGACCGAAGGTGAGCAGCGCGAGCTTGTTCATCGCGTGCAGCAGGTACAGGTGGACGACGTAGAAGAACAGCGGCGCGGCGCCGAACACCGCCAGGGTGGATGTCAGTGACGCAGGCGCTTTGTCCAGCAGCGCCAGCAGGCCCGCGCCCACGCCGAGCGTCAGCAGCAGGAAGTCGAGCGACGGCGGGTACTTCGTCAGATTGACGAAGGACATGACCGTTTCCATCGGCGTAGCGCCGGGCGACCACGGCACGGGCTCGCCGTAGACGTTGATGAGGCGGAGCAGCACGAAGAGGCCCACCGATGACGCGGACGCCAGAAGCAGGCGGCGGCGCCTCACCGCTGGGGCGACCTGGGACGAGAACCACGGTCCCACCGCGAAGCCCAGCGCGATGACGCCCATCCACGGCAGGACGGGGTAGGACGTCTTGAGCTGCGCGCCCCACGGAAGGGCGATGAAGCCCCGGTCATGCAGCAGCGCCCACAGGGCCTGTCCCGGCTGGCCCGCTTCGAAGTGAATCGGGTCGAGCAGGTTGTGGCCGAAAATCACGAGCAGCGCGAAGGTGAGCAGCGCGGGGCGTGGCAGGTAGAGCAGGGCGGACAGCACCATCATCGACAGGCCAATCGCGCCGATGACCTGGAAGTAATAGGTCCGGGGCAGGAGCGTGAAGGTCCAGGCGAAGTTGATGACGGTCAGCTCCAGCACGAGCAGGAAGAGGCCGCGCTTGAACAGGAAGCTGGAGGCGGCTTGGCGCCCTCCGTGCCGCTGGCCATAGAGCCAGGCCGCCACGCCCGTCAGGATGACGAACACGGGCGCGCAGAGGTGTGCGGCGAACCGCGTGAAGAAGAGGCTGGGCGGCGTGGTGGATATCACCACCGGGTCGCTCACCTGTGCGTGCAGGTAGAAGTACTCCCGCACGTGGTCGACAATCATCAGCGCCATGACCAGCCCTCGGAGGGCGTCGATGCCGACGATGCGGCGGCCCTTGGCGCCCACCGTCTCACGCGACGAAGCAGCGGAAGGGGCGGCGAAGTCGGGGAGTGGGGTCTGAGCGAGTTGTGTCATCGCGAGCGAGGGGAGAAGGCCATCCTCGCGGTGGCTCGTGGAACATGCATGCGCTCCTGGCCCTGGCCTGCTGCCCTGGTAACGCCCGCGGGGTCTGCGTTGGATAGCAGGGGCATGTCCCGCATGCAGGAGGAAAGCAGCGGGAAGAATCCCCGTTCTTCCTCGAGGGCGCGGAGTATTGGAGTGTTTATTGTATTTGCATCATAGTGGCGATTAGCGGGGCTTGCTCAGTCGCCGACGCATCCTTGGGCGCGCGTCCATGCGAGCCAGCCGCATGACGCCTGCTCCCTGTGTTGCGTGCCGCAGCCGCTCGCGAGTCTCCCTGCCCGCGCGCCCACGGACGGCGCCACCTAATCGTGCGCCGGACGTGATGGGGCTTGCTTCCGGCGGCGCGTGCGTCCGCCTTCGCTCCCGTGCGACGCGTGCGCCCGCTTTTGTCTGGAGGCCGTGGCAGTCGCCAGGAGCTGGCGAAACCTGGGGCATGCCATGTGGCTCGGCGCGGGACAGTTCGCCGCGTGCCGCAAGCCATCACGCATGGCGCTCAGCCGCCGGATGGTGCTGTCGAGCTCCTCGGCCTTCGCGGTCAGCAGCTCCCGGTCAATGCGCGGTTGTCCGTCCGGCGCGAACATCCGAGCCAGCTCATCCAGTGAGAAGCCGGCTTCGCGTCCCAGGGCGATGAGTGCGAGCCGCTCCAACACGTCCGGGTTGAACAGGCGGCGCAGGCCTCGCCTGCCCGTCGAGGAGAGCAGGCCCTTGGCCTCATAGAAACGTAGCGTCGAGGCAGGAACGCCCGTGCGCCGGGCCACCTCGGTGATGTCCAGGTCTCTCACCCTGTTGACCTCAAGTCGACTTGAACTGGCACTGTACGGCCTTCATTTCTTGAAGGCATGTGAAGGGAGACGCGCGATGGCATCTGGTCACCAGCCCCCGGAGGGGCAGGCAGCGCTTTGGAATGGCCCCGCGGGACAGGCCTGGGTCGATAGCCGGGACCTGCTCGAAGGGATGTTCAAGCCGTTCGAGGACCTGCTCGTCGACGCTGTCCAAGCCCGCGGCGCGCGTCAGGTGCTCGACGTGGGCTGTGGGACGGGCGGCACGACGCTCGCCGTCGCGCGGCGGCTCGGCGCCCAGGGACACTGCGTCGGCATCGACATCTCCGCGCCCATGCTCGCGGCGGCGCGGGCCCGGGCCGAAGCGGAGCATGTGGCCGCCAGCTTCATCGAGGCCAACGCGGAGCATCACGCTTTCGAGCGAGGGCGCTTCGACATGGTGATTTCACGCTTCGGCGTGATGTTCTTCGACGATGCCGTCCGGGCCTTCGTGAACCTGAGACGTTCCGCAAGGGAGAATGCCGGGCTGAGCTTCATCGCCTGGCGAAGTCCCTCGGAGAACCCGTTCATGACGACCGCTGAGCGGGCCGCGGCGCCCCTCCTTCCAAACCTGCCCGCCCGCCAGCCGAACGCGCCGGGCCAGTTCGCCTTCGCGGATGGGGAGCGGGTCCATCGCATCCTGGAGCAGAGCGGCTGGATGGACATCGGCATCCACCCCATTGATGTCACCTGCACCCTGCCCGAGCAGGGGTTGCTCCAGTATGTGACCCGGCTCGGGCCTGTCGGCCGCGTGCTTCACGAAGCCGACGAGAGGACCCGGACTCACGTCATCGAAACCATCCGCGCCGCCTTCGAGCCCTATGTGCACGGCGACGAGGTGCGGTTCACCGCCGCTTGCTGGCGGGTCGAAGCGCGCGCTCCCGTTGAGGCCCTCTCTGCGTGACATGACGGCGGCTCCCTGAAGGCCGCCGTCACCAGTCTGGGAGGACTACTGCTGCCGGCCCTCGATGGCGCACATGAGCACCGCCGCCGCGATGCCGAACCGCCGGTCCAGCTGGCGGTCGGTGTCCATGGAGAAGTCCAAATCAATCTTCTGGATGAACGGGTTGAAGCGCTGGTGGAAGGCGAGCACCTGGTTGAGGCCGATTGTCCCGGTGAAGGACTGGGGAATCAGCGCGGTCAGGAAGCGGCGCACCAGCGCCAACATCATGCTGTCCTCTTCAATCTTCCCCACCTCCTGGTCATTCGCGTCCAGCACCAGCCACTGGTCGCGAAGGATGGAGCGCAGGCCCTTGCGGCGCAGCGCGCCCACGCGCTCGCCCGTGGTGGCATCCGTCACGTCGTACGTCATGCCGAAGTCGAGGATGCCGCGCGCCTTGATGGTGAGCAGCTCCTCACGCATCTCCTCGTCGGTGTAGATGCGGATGTCTTCCTTCAACTTGAAGGCCTTCAGCTTCGAGTAGAAGGCGAGGTTGCCCGCCTCGTCGTAGATGTGGAACGCGTCGCCGAACAGCTTGAAGAACTTGCGGCGAATCATGTAGCGCGCCTGGCCGAAGCGGCCGGGGGCCAGGTGGCTGGGAGGACGGGTCTGGAGTGCGGTCGACATTCCGCCACCCATAGCAAAGGTCCCCAGTGACTGGCACGGGGCCTCGCTCGCTGCGAGTCCGGTAATTCCCGGGAGGCGTGAGCGTTTCAGCGGGAAGGCGGGTACTTCTGCAGCTTGCGCTGGAGCGAGCGCCGGTGGATGCCCAGCTTGCGCGCCGCCTCGGAGATGTTGCCGCCGCAGTCCGCCAGCACGCGGTTGATGTGTTCCCACTCGGCGCGCGCCAGGGACGGGGCCTCGAAGCTTTCCGATGTCGCGACGGAGGGTTCGCCGGACGCACGCGCGAAGGCCGCGAGCAGGTCGTCCGCGTCCGCGGGCTTCGGGAGGTAGTTCACCGCGCCCAGCCGGATGGCATCCACCGTGGTGGCGATGCTTCCGTAACCCGTGAGGACGACGACGCGCGTGGAGGCATCCACCGCGAGCAAGTCCCTCACCACCTCCAGGCCGCTGCGGCCCGGCATGCGCAGGTCCACCACCGCGTACTCAGGCGACTCGCGGCGCGCGGCGGCAAGGGCCTCGTCGTAGTCCCCCGCGGTGGTGACGTCCCAGCCGCGCTCGCGGAAGGCGCGGGCCAGCCGCTCGCGCAGGGTGGAATCGTCATCCACCAGCAGCAGGCTGGGGCGCTGCTCCGTGCCCGCGCTCGCGATGCTCATGGCGCGCCCTCCGTCACCGGCAGCGAGAGGCTCGCCGTGGTGCCCCGGCCCGGCGTCGAGCGCAGCTCCAGGGAGCCGCCCAGTTGCTCCACCAGCGTGCGCGCCAGGAAGAGCCCCAGGCCCATTCCTTCGCCCGGTGGCTTGGTGGTGAAGAAGGGCTCGCCCGCCCGGGACAACACGTCCGCCGCCATCCCCGTGCCCGCGTCGCGCACCTCCAGCAGGGCACCTTCGCCGCGCGCTTGCACGCGCAGCTCCACGGGACGTGACACCTGCGACGCCTGGAGCGCGTTCTTCACCAGCCCGCGCAGCACCCGGGCCAGCGCCCGGGGCGGGCCGTGGACGCGCCAGTCGCGGGCCTCGGTGGGCAGGTCGACCGTCACGCGCTCCGCGCCGGGAAGCTCCGCCAGCATGTCCTCCACCAGCCGGCCCAGGGGCACGGGGTGGAAGGGCTCACCCGTCGTCTGCCCGGCGTCCGCGGACATCTGCACCAGGACGTCGCGGCAGCGGTCCACCTGCTGGCGGATGAGGCGCAAATCTTCGCGAACGGACTCGGAGGTGCCCGCGATGGCCAGCGCGCGCTCCACCTCCTTGGTCACCACGGCGATGGTGGACAGCGGCGTGGACAGCTCGTGCGCGGCGCCCGCGGCGAGCGTCGCCAGCGAGGCCACCTTCTCCCGCCGCGCGTGCAGCGCGCGCGCCTGCGCCAGCTCCTGCTCCCGCGCCCCGAGCGCCCGCGTGACGCGCTGGACGAAGTAGACGATGAAGCCCGCGGCCACGGCGAAGGCCACCCACATGCCGTTGATGTGCAGCCGCATCAGCTCCGCGTGGTCCGGCCGCAACAGGCCCGCTGGCAGCTCCACGTCCTGCAACACGAACAGCGAGCCGAAGGCGGTCAGCGTGAAGCCGAGCAGGCCCCACATCCACCGCGAGGGCAGCAGCACGGTGCCCAGCGCCACGTTCACCAGGTAGAGCGTGGTGAAGGGGTTGTGCGTGCCGCCGCTGAGGGCCAGCAAGCCGGTGAGCACCAGCGTGTCCCACAGCATCAGCTTGCCCAGGGTGCCCTCCGTCACCCGTAGGCCGCGCGCCAGCCACGCCCGCACCGACACGTTGGTCAGCGCCTCCAGGCCCAGCAGCGCGGAGAGCTCCGGTATCGGCAGCGCCAGCTCCAACCCGAAGGCCGCCACACCGATGACGAGCGTCTGGCCCAATAGCAGGCCCCATCGCAAGCGCAGCAGCCACTCCAGGTTGATGCGGGCCCGGGAGTCGGGCTCTGGGAGCGGCGGGGCGGCTTGGGGCGGAGGCGTCATGGTGCGACGGAGGATGGAGGCACCACCGAGCGGGCCACGTTGCCCACCAGGTCCACGTTGGCGGGCGGCTGCTCGGCGCTGACGCCATCCAGCCACGTATCCCACGAGAGCGCAAAGACGAGCTGCGTGTGAGGCGTGGCTTCCGACAGCGTCACCCACTCCAGTAGCACGTCCACCGAGGCGCGCGTCTGGAAGCTCACCTCGAAGGGCTGGGGCTCGCTGTCCTGTCCGGTGCTCAGGGTGCCGCGCAGGTGCAGGCTGCGGCCCACCATGTCCACCGGCGCGTCGCCCTGGGCGGCGGCGGCCAGTCCTTGCGCGTCGTTGCCCGCGGGCTCGAAGTTGAGGCGCGCGTGGCAGTAGCGGCCCGGCGGCGGGTGCACCGCGCCCAGCGGAATGACCGTCCCATCCGCGCTGCCCAGGTTCACGACGTGGGCGGTGTCCAGCCGTGTGGGGTGGGTCACCGTGTGGTGGGCCCACGCCGTGCCCACGGGGGACAGCTGACGCAGGAAGCGTTTCCAGCCGACCTCCGCGCAGGGGAGCAGCTCCACGCTGCCCAGCGTGACGAAGCCGCTGGTGAGGACGGCGCGGGTGCCCTGGTCGTTCATGAGCTCGCGCTCGCCGGCCGCGCCCGAGATGGGCCGCGCCCGGGCGGTGATGAGCGCGAGGTCGAGCGTCATGCCGTCCTGGACGTTGGTGCCGCCGCAGCCGGAGAGAGACAGGAGCGCGGCGGCGCCCACGGTGACGGGCTTGAGGAAGGAGCGCATGGTTCAGAGGTCGTAGGCGACGGACAACATCGCGATGGGCGTGGGGACGACGCGGCCACGCAGTTGGTTGATGAAGGGCACGCGCACGCCCGCCGCGACGACGACGTCCATGCCCGGGCTGAAAATCACGTCGGGAGATGCGTAGCCGATGAATCCGCCCGTGTGCTCATGGCGCTCGCTGTCCGTGTGGCCCTGGTGTTCGCCTTTCGAGTCGGCCGGCGCTTCCAGGCGGCTGTCGAAGCCCAGGCGCAGGGCCCAGCGGGCCGATGGCTGGTATTGCGCGGCGAGCGTGGTGCGGAGGGAGACGCCCGCGCGGAAGCCTTGGATGCCGCGCGTGGGGAAGAAGCCGGTGGCGCTGGCCAGGAAGGACCAACTGCCGCGGAAGTGTTGATAGGCGAGACCGGCCAGTGGATCCACGGAGCCGCTGCCGAGCTGACTGTCCAGGGCCAACTGGGTGCCGTCCGGGCCGCGCAGCACGGGCGCGGTGGGGAGCTTCACGCCGCCCAACACGCTGAACAGGTGGTCCGCGGAGAAGGCCTTGTCCTGGAAGAGGAACACCTTCGCGGCGACCTCCACGTCGCCAATGCCCCAGCCGCGGTCCCGGGCGAGGCTGACGTGCCGCACCTCGCGGGCCTGCAGGGGCAGGGTGGCGGAGAGGAACAGCCAGGGGAGCGGCGCGTAGGCCACCGCCAGGTCCATGCGCGCCTCGCGCAGGCGCAGGGCGTCCACCCCTTCCTCGCCGACCGTGTGGCCCCAGCCCCGGACGGTGGAGGACACGCGCAGGCGGCCGGAGAACGGCTGCTCGGTGCCCATGGACATGAGCGTGGGGTCGCCACAGGCGCAGGTGGCGCAGGCCCAGGCGCTCGAGGTGGGGACGAGCAGCAGGGCGCTGGACAACAGGAGGGTGACGGTGAGGGCGTTCTTCACGGCCCGGGCACCATACGTGCTGGCCTGGAGGCCCGCGTGTGGCGTGTTGTCGCAGCGTGCCGTGGCCTCAAGGGGCTGGCGGCGCAGGGCGAGCGGCTAGGCGAGCGGCCGGTGTCACGCAGGAATCGATGCTCAATTTGAGAATGACGACGTCCTGCCAGCGTTGAGGGGCTGGGAGGAGGGACGACAGGGAGGATTCATGGGCGTGCTAGCGCCGATTGGCCGGCTGCTCTTTTCGGCCATCTTCATCACCAGCGGCCTGAACCACTTCTTCCAGTTGGAGGCGCTGACGGGCGTGGCCCAGGCGTCCGGGGTGCCGGAGCCGCGCATGGCGGTGCTGGGGTCCGGCGTGGCGCTGGTGGTGGGCGGCTTGTCCGTGCTGCTGGGCGTGTTCGCTCGCCTGGGCGCGGCGGCCATCGCCATCTTCCTGCTGTCCGCCGCCTTCATGGTCCACAGGTTCTGGCTGGTGACGGACCCGGTGCAGGCGCAGGACCAGCTCATCCACTTCATGAAGAACCTCTCCATGGCGGGAGGCGCGCTGTTCATCGTCTACTTCGGGTCCGGGCCCTTCAGCCTGCGGCGCAAGAAGGCGGAAGGGCTGGGGAGCGGGAGGCTGGGCGTTCCGCTGCGGCCTTGAGGCTCAGGGCGTGGGGGCGCTGACGGCCGGGGCCTCCGCGCATCTGCGTTGGGAATCCTCAGCGCTGGACCGCAAGGATTCGCCAGGTCTTCGAGTCGATCGCATACCGCGCCCCCATGTCGTAGGGGGCACCCTTTCTCTCGCATGCGTCGGGGTCCAGCGAGATGCTCACGAGGATGATTCCGCCTTCGTACGGAGCCGCTGTCACGTCGTAGGACTCTCGCCGATAGAGGCACTCCCCTCCGGGCCGGTCGCCCGGCGGGAGCTTCAGGTCCCATGGCAGGTAGTCCTCCATGGCGAGCTGGACAGCCTGGGCCAGGGGGCGCCGGATGATGACGCGTCCCTCTTCCGGCATTCCAACGGGGAGCTCGAACCTCGAGGCTTCCTCCGCGGGCGCGTGGACAGGACGAGGCGGCTTCTTGAAGAGGGCGCATGCCGCGAGCGTGCACAGGCACATCAGGGGCAACCACTTTGGCATGATGTCTCCTGTCAGTCCTCGCGTCCGACGGGGGTGATGAAGCCGAACGGTTTGTCTGCGGGCTTGATGAGCCCGATGCGGACCCATTGCTTCCCTCGACGCGAGTAGACCTCGCCGGGCCTGTCTACATCATCCAGGTGGGGGATCAGCTTCTGGATGTGGCACGCCGAATCGAACTGAATCTTGATGAGCCAGAGTTGATTGGCTGCGCGCCGGTCCGGCTCGGATAGCGGCGAAGGGTGCCAGGGATGACTGTGGTAGTCGGCGAGGATGGAGAGGGACCGGGCCTCGGGGTCGATGACCTTGCGAACGGGGAAGCAGGACTTCTTCGTCGCTTCCCTGCGCAGTTGCCATCGGCCGAGGGGAGAGGGATGGCTGACGCGGTAGATGCCGTCGCCTCGGGAGTAGATGAGGCCGCAGTATTCCTGTCCGTAATCCCTGTCGGTCGCGCCCGGAAGCTTCATGATGGCGGGGCACAGGCGGTCGATGACGTCATCCACGTCCCGGGATGGCTCGACGGCAGACCATGGACCTCTGGCCCAGACATAGTCCGAGTCGTCGCTGATGAAGCCGTAGTGCTCCGTCTCGTGGGCCTTGCGAGGAACGCTTTCACAAGCAAGGCACACGAGGAGCAGGGATGCAGGCCACCAGAGCCTCGGGTGCATGCCCCCTGCTTAGGAGATGCGCGGCGGGCTCGCAAGCCAGGCTGGCGTGCGCTACCCGGCGCTGACGGCGGCCTGTCGCAGCGTGAAGAAGGCCACCTCCGGCTCGCTGCCCCGGCGCAGGTAGGGGCCGCCGAAGCCGAAGCCCAGGCCCCGGTTCACGTACAGCTGGTTGCCATTCACGTGGTAGTGGCCGCGGATGTACGGCTGGCCCGCGCGGCGGAAGAGGGCCTCCGTCAGGCCGCGCACCACGAACTGGCCGCCGTGCGTGTGCCCGGAGAACTGCACCAGCCCCGCGTGCGCCGGCAGCTTCTCCGCCGTGGGCGGCGTGTGGGCCAGCACCAGCCGCGTGCCGGACACCGGCGCACCCCGGAAGGTGGCCTCCACGTCGTCCCGGCCGGTGAGCCCGTCGTCGATGCCCAGCACCGTCACCGGCGCGCCCTTCACGTGCACCTGGCGGTGCTCATTCTGCAGCACCGTGTAGCCCATCCGCTCGAAGGACTCGCGCAGGTACGGCGCGTTCACCCAGTGGTCATGGTTGCCCATCACCACGTAGACGGGGCCCTTGATGCCAGCCAGCAGCTCGCGCACGCGCGGCAACGGCTTGGGGCTGTGCGTGACGTAGTCGCCGGTGAGGAACACCAGGTCCGGCTTCTCCTCGTTGACCGCCTCCACCGCGCGGCGGATGCGCAGCGCAGAGGTGGCCTGCCCCACGTGCACGTCCGACAGCTGCGCGATGCGCAGGCCGTCATGCTCGGCGTGCATGTGCTGGACCATCAGCACGTTCTCCGAAAGGGAGAAGTGGTCCCGCCAGCGCAGGCGCCGCTCCGTGCGGAAGGGGTCGGCTCCGCTGCGCGCGACCAGCGCATTGCGCCCGTCCTCCTGCAGGTTCCGCCGGAAGCTGTTGGCCGGGGCTGCCAGGGGGGCGTCACGACGGGCGAGACGTCTCAGGCGCATGCGGTTCGGTTCCTTTCGGTGCCGGGGACGGCGTGAGGGCTCGATTGTAGCGAGCCTGGCGAGGTGGGTTGAAGCAGGTGTCCCTCGCACGCCTGCCCAGCCAGCGGCCGGCGCTCAAGGTGCGTGGAAAACCCGCGCGATTTCAGGAAGATTCCGAAGCGTCATCAGGCATCCTTCCGTCATTGGACAGACGTCCGGGGGGCGTGCAGTGACGGTGACCGTTGGGATGGCTACAGAAGGTGGAGGAATCGCCACGCCCCCTTCCGGCGGCGGTTCGCGGCCGGTGGAGCTGGCCGAGCTCATGTCCACGGTGCCGCTGGGCATGGCCATCATCGACCGCGAGCTGCGCTTCGTCGAGGTGAGCGACGCCATGGCCGCCATGCATGGCGTGTCGCGCGAGGCCCACCTGGGCCAGCCCATGGTGGAGGTGCTGCGCGCCGAACCCTCCGCGGCCGACGTCGTGCGCCGCGTCCGCCGCGTGCTGGAGACGGGCGTGGCGCTGGAGGGCGTGGAAATCATCCACCGCGAGTCGGGCGCCCACGGCGAGCGCACCCGCGTCTACCGCGCCAGCTACCACCCCGTGCGCCGTGATGGCGCCATCGTCGCCGCGTGCATCTACGTGGAGGACATGACGGAGCGCCGCCGCGTGGAGGCCCAGCGCGACGCGGGCGCGGCCCGGGAGCGCTCGGTGCGCGAGCAGGCGCTGCGCGAGACGCAGGAGGCCGTGCGCGCCCGGGATGAGTTCCTCAGCGTGGCGGCCCACGAGCTGCGCACGCCCCTCACCAGCCTGCGCCTGCACCTCCAGTTGCTGCTGCGCCAGGTGGGCGGCTCGAACCAGGAGCCGCCCGCGGAGCTGGCGCCAAGGGCCCGCGTGCTGGACCGCCAGTTGTCGCGGCTGGTGGGGCTGGTCAACACGCTGCTGGATGTGTCGCGGCTGGCCGCGGGCCGGCTGTCGCTGGAGCCTCGGGAGCTGGACCTGGCGCAGATGGTGCGGCAGATGGCGGAGGCCTTCTCCGAGGAGTTCACCCGCGCCGGCAGCACGTTGTCGCTGCACGTGGACGGACCGCTGCTGGGCGAATGGGATTCGCTGCGCCTGGAGCAGGTGCTGGTGAACCTGCTCTCCAACGCCGTGAAGTACGGCGGAGGCCAGCCGGTGGAGGTGTCGCTGGCCAGCGAGGGCCCCACGGCGGTGCTCGCCGTGAAGGACCAGGGCATCGGCATCTCCGAGGACGGCATGGCGCGCCTGTTCGGCAAGTTCGAGCGCGCGGTGTCGGAGCGGCACTACGGCGGCCTGGGCCTGGGCCTCTACATCACCCGTCAAATCGTGGAGGCCATGGGCGGCAGCATCACCGTGCGCTCCGCGCAGGGAAAAGGCTCCACGTTCATCCTCCGCCTGCCCACGCGGCCCCCGGTGCCCACCAAGGCCGCCGCGGGCGCGCGGTAGCTTCAAGACGCGAACCCCCGGGGCGCCCGTGCGTGGCACCCCAGGGGCTTCCTCGCACTTCAGTTGCCGCGGAGGACCGTCAGGCCCTTGTCGGTGAGGACGTACAGCGCCGCCGGCGTCACCCGCGGGTCGTAGATGAGCTGCCGCACCCGGGAGCCGCTCACGTCCGCCACCTTCTCCAGCGTCTTCTGCGGCGTGAGGCGCCACAGGCCCGAGCGGTCCGTGCCGATGTAGAGCGAGCCGTCACCCGTGGCCGCCAGCGCGTTGATGTTCTGGAGCGCGGCGTTCTGCTCCGCGTTGGCGCCGGTCAGCCGGGTGCCCGTCTGGGCCTGATTGGAGGCCCCCGTAATCGTCATCTCCCACAGGCCGTGGTCCTTGCTGCCCAGGTAGTAGCGGCCGTCGGTCGTCTGCTGGAAGCCGCGCCAGCTGTCGAACTCGCTGATGCTGTTGAGCTGGGGCAGGTAGGAGGACTCCACCTTCATCAGGTTGACGCGCTTGTCCATGTTGTCCCAGTCGCCGTGGCGGGGCGTCGGCGTGACGATGCCGAACATCCACTCGTTGGCGATGAGGACGTCCCCGTCCTGCGCGATGCCGAGCCCGTAGGTGTAGCCCGCCATCTGGCTGCCCTTCTCGTTGAGCCACACCGGGTGCCGGTGGGAGCTGTATTCCAGGCCGCGGATGCGAGTGACGCCGTGGTTGGAGCCCACGTAGACGTCGCCCTCGTCACGGCCGTGCATCACCGTCACGCAGCTCAGGATGCTGCGGTCCTCGTCGAAGTGGTGGTCGTTGCTGTTGCGGATGCCCAGGTTGTGCACGTCATCCAGCCGACGCGGGCCTGTCTGCACGCGGGGATTGCCGTTCGCGTCCGTCGTGTTGCGCACCGACTGGTGCAGGTGCTCCTCGAGGACAATCTGCCCGCTGCCGTCCAGGCGCACCACGTCCACGTCACCCTGCCTGTAGTACTGGAGCCGGCGGTGGCTGTACGGGAAGCACGGCTGCGCCGGGTCAGGCTGGTAGCACTCGTTGGGGCTGACGATGTAGTTGGGTTGCAGGCCCGGGAAGTCCGGGTCCGCGCGCAGGTCGGTCGTGGCGTAGCCCACGTAGGCGCGGCCCGCGCTGCCACCGCAGATGACAGTGGAGCCGGTGGCCGCCCGGTCCGAACCGAAGCCGCCCTGGGCCTGGC
This sequence comes from Myxococcus sp. AB056, assembly GCF_006547365.1. Lineage (NCBI taxonomy): Bacteria > Pseudomonadati > Myxococcota > Myxococcia > Myxococcales > Myxococcaceae > Myxococcus > Myxococcus sp. AB056. Next base: position 146,992 of record NZ_VHLB01000008.1, read on the forward strand.
CAATGGGCGAGCGCGTCCAGACGACCTGCCGCGAGTCCGCGCGCAGCACGCCAATCCGGTCGCCATCCAGCAGCCAGATGTTGTGCGCGGCATCCACGCCCACCGCCTGCACCCGGGAGATGTTGTAGCGAGACGAGTAGTTCGTCACCGCGTCCGTCGGCCAAGGTCCTTCAACAGGACCGCTGCCCGCGTCCGGCTGTGGCTCCGAGCCCCCGTCGGGCTCCGAGCCCCCATCCGGCTCCGAGCCCGCGTCCGGCTCCGTCCCGGCGTCCGGTTCCGTCCCCGCATCTGGCTGCGTGCCGGCGTCGGGCTCTGGCCGCGTCACCGGTGGAATGTTGTCGATATCGTTGCCCGTCGTGGGGGAGGTGGGCTCGTTCGAGCCACCGCATGCCCATGCCGTCATCACCACTGCCCCGAGACACCCGCCCCACAGTCGTCGATTCACCGCTTCCTCCTCCTGCGGTACGCACAGCAATTCGCATACCGGGCCTTGGACGCCTGGCCGCCCGGGAAACAGGGTCTGCGTGGGCAAAACGCTTCCCTGTCTGGAGAAGAAGAGCGCCTCGCGGTGACGAAAAACGAACGGGCCCGCCTCCGGTGTGGAAGCGGGCCCGTTCCGAGGCACGATGCGCGTGTCGCCAGGACTACCGCGTCGGCGTGCCGTCGAGCTCCTTGTCGACGGACTCATGCGGCTGCGTGCCCGCGCCGCCGGTGCCCGGCTGCTTCTTCTTGGCACCCTTGGGGCTGGTGGCGCGCAGCTCCAGCGCGACGACCTCATCGCCCTCCAGCTGGAACTTCGCGCGCACCGCGGCGCCTTCCGGAATCTCATCCGTCTTGGCGACCTTCTTGCCGTCCAGCATCAGCACTGTCTTGTCGCGCACGTCCAGGTCCGCGTCGGGCAGGCCCGGGCGGGACAGGCTCACGCCGTCCGCGGTGGCATCCTTGAGGGTGCCTTGCAGGCTCATGGCCTTGTCCATCTTGAAGGTGCCTTCCTCCTCCGTCTGGACGCCCGTCACGTCCTTGGCGGCCTTGCCGATGGCGGGCCCCACTTCGGTGGCGTCCACGCCGGTGCTCTTCTCCGTACCGGGGCGGGGTACCTGCGTTTGCGACGGCTGCTGCTGCGCGAACGCGGCGCTTCCCACGCACAATGCGACTGCGGTGATGAGCTTCTTCATCATCCCTCTCCCTGGGTTCAGTTCGGTTGGACCGACTGCTGGGAGCAAGGGTGGGGCCGCTTCCTGCTCTCGCCAATCCAGGCCGGGTGCCCCAGGGGCACCCCCGGCCGCAGGGCAGCCGGGCAGGCGCTCACGCTCAGTTGGGCGGCTGACTGAGCCGCTTCACCGCGTCGAGCGTCACTCAGTTGCAGCCGTCGCAGAGACCGCGAAGCTGCACTTCCACCGAGCGCTGGGACACCGCGCGGGGCACGCCCTTCGAGGACGCGATGCGGACCGACTCCTCCGGGAGGCAGGCCACGGTGCCGCAGTCGGTGCAGGTGAAGTGCGGGTGGCTGCCGCCGTGTCCCACGCCCGCGCGCTTCAGCTCGAAGCGCCAGACGTGGTCGCCCAGGTCCGCCCGCACCACGAGGCCGGCCTCGGTGAGGTCCGTCAGGTTGCGGTAGATGGTCACCCGGTCGTAGCCCTCGTCACCCAGCGCGTCCACCAGGTCGGCGTGGCTCATCGGGGACGTAGCGTCCTCCAGCTCCCGCAACACCGCCACACGGGGCGCGGTGCTGCGCAAGCCCGCGGAACGAATCCGGTCCTGGAACTCAGTGAGCTTCGGCTGCACGGCACTTCTCTTTGCTCCCATGATGCCCTTTCGATAACCGATTTGACGGCCACTTTCACCCTGCTGAGACCTGGAGCGTTGAGTCCTCACGCTCCGCGTCATGCATCCCAGCGGGTCTCCCCCGACTCCACGCGCATGCACCCGGTGTTGTATCTGCTTCCAATGCAATCTGGATGCAGAAGAATCTTCGTTGCCGCCGTGCCTGGGTGAACCGTGAGTTGAAGGTCACGCCTCCGGTGCCTGGTGGCTGGCGTGTCTGGCGTCACCCGACGGCGGGGATGGTGCGGGAAGCTGGAGCTCCGGAAGCCGCGCGGCATGTCACTGGGAAAGACCTCGGGGAGGGCGGGCTGGCCACAGGTGGCCCCTGCCTGCCCGGATGCGACTGTTGACGGGATACCGCTGCCGCCGTGGATGCATCCGCCACGCAAATGCGTTTCTGGAGGGAGAAGCCGAGGGCCGGCGACCGACTGGCGGTCATTTGCACCGGAGAACACTTGCCGCCGGACTGCTTGACTCGCTGCGTCCGGTGCCCAGACTGCGACTCTTTCCTTCATCTGGGGTGTCCGGACGCCCTGGCCGCACGCTCGCCTTCGACTCGTCGTGATGACGCCCTCCCTCCTGCTCATCGAAGACCCTGGTGCCTCCCGGGAGCTCCAGGTGCTTGCTCTGGAAAGTCAGGGCTGGCGGGTCTGGGCTTCCGCGGACGTTCCGGGCGCGCTGACGCTGCTGAAGACGCAGTCGGTGCAGGTGGTGGTGGCGGCGGCTGGCCTGTTGATATCGGATGGGACGCACCTGGAGTCGCTGCGGAGCGCACTGTCGCTGGCGGGCGCCCTGCTACAAATCAGCGCATTCCCCGCAGAGCGGGAGGCGCTGCGCCCGCTCGGCCTGTCGGTGGAGCGCTACCTGAGCCGGCCCCTGTCGCTGGGGGCGCTGGTGGAAGGGGCGCGGCAGGCCTTCCCGGTGGAGGCGTCCGGGGGGCCGGAGGCACGGCGTCCCCGCGTGCTGGTGGCGGATGACGACCCGGTCTCCCGCAAGCTGGCGCAGCTGTACCTGGCGCCCTTCCGTTTCGAGGTGGTGCTGGCGGCGGATGGCGCCACGGCGCTGGACCTGGCGCGGCGCCGCGGTCCGGACGTGGTGCTGGCGGACGCGCTGATGCCAGGCATGGACGGCTTCAAGCTGTGCCTGGGCTTCCGGCAGGACCCCAGGCTGGCCCGGGTGCCCGTCATCCTCACGCACACCATCGCGCCCGATGAGCTGGACTTGCGCATGGCCCACAACGTGGGGGCCAACGGCTTCGTGCGCAGGACGCAGGAGGGCGACGAGCTGGTGGGCGCGCTGCTGCGTGAGCTGCGCGCCGGCGGGCCTTCCCACACGTCGCCACCCGGGGACCTGAGCACCGAGGACCACCTGTACCGGATGGTGCGCCAGCTGGAGCGGCGGGTGGGGCTGCTGGAGCAGGCCGAGCGCACCGCCCGGGAGAGCGAGGCGCGCTACCGCCTGGTGGTGAGCGGCTCCTACGACGGCATCTGGGACTGGGACTTGCGCGGCCAGGCCTTCTATTGGAGTCCGCCGCTGCTGGACATGCTGGGCCTGGTGCCGGGGGACTTCGGCGGGACGTTCTCCGCCTTCCTGGAGCTGATTCACCCGGAGGACCGGCCGGACGTCATGGCCGCGCTGTCCGCGCACCTGGAGCGGGGCACGCCCTATGACGTGTCCCTGCGGTTGCGGCACGTCACCGGCACCTGGCGCTCGTGCGTGAGCCGTGGCCGGGCGCTGCGGGACGCGCAGGGGCGCCCGGTGCGGATGGCCGGCATCATTGGCGACGTGACGGAGCAGTTGCGCCTCTACCGCGAGACGCAGGAGGCGGTGCGCGCGCGCGACGACTTCCTCAGCGTGGCGGCCCACGAGCTGCGCACCCCGCTGGCGGCGTTGCGGCTGCGCGTGCAGGGCGCCCAGGGCGTGCTGCGCGCGGGCCTGAGCAGCGGGACGGAGCGGCTGGAGCGCGCGCTGGATTCGGCGGACCGGCAGGTGCAGCGCCTGTCGGACCTGGTGGAGTCGTTGCTGGACGTGTCGCAGCTCCAGGGCGGCGCGCCCCGGCTGCACCTGGAGGACGTGGACCTGGCGCTGGTCGTGCGCGAGGCGGTGTCCCGTTCGGAGGATGCGGCGGCGCGCGCGGGCTGTCTGCTGGTGCTCAGCCCGCTGGAGCCCACGCCGGGACGGTGGGACGCGGCGCGCCTGTCCCAGGTGATGACGCACCTGTTGTCCAACGCGATGAAGTTCGGACCGGGCAAGCCGGTGGAGGTGGCGCTGGAGTCCGAGCGGGACGTGGCGACGCTGATGGTGAAGGACCACGGCATCGGCATCGCGCCCGGGCGGCTGGAGAGCCTCTTCCGCCGCTTCGAGCGCGCCGTGCCGGTGCGGCACTACGGCGGGTTGGGCCTGGGCCTGTACCGGCTGCGCCGCATCGTGGAGGCGCATGGGGGCGGCGTGTCCGTGGACAGCACCCCCGGAGAGGGCGCCACGTTTCGCGTCCGTCTGCCGCGCGAGGGCCCGCCCGCGGTGAGGGACTGACGGTGTCCCTCGGCTGACTCGAGTGAGTCCCGGAAGGTGACGAGCGCATCCCGCTCCTCCGGCGACAACCGGAGGAACGCTTTGCGTGAGGACGCCGCTTCTGCGCCATGCCAGAGGATGGCCTCCGCGGGCGGCCGGCCGCGGCCGTTGCCCAGGTGACAGGCCAGGCAGGAGACGGAGTGGAAGAGGGGCCCCCGCCCGTCGTGCGCGCCCGTGCCCCGGACTTCCAGGTGTCCCACCACTCGAGGTGAGGACGCCCAGGCCGGCGGCGTCCGCACCGCAGGCGCGTCGGGACTGATACCGGCGGTCCCAGGCGGGGCACGTCGCTGTTGTGGACTGTCTGCCAGTGTGCGCTGCAACAGCCCCATGTCCGGCAATGTCTTTCAACTTCGCGGAATCGCTCTAGGTTCGGTGGCCGTTTCCAGGGGACGCCATGGCCGATGTGCTCGTCGTTGATGACAGCAAAGTGATGCGCGACATGGTGGTCGCGTGCCTGCGGCCCTATCCGGGCCTCACCTTCTCGCATGCTTCCAGTGGCTTGGAGGCCATCGAGCGGCTGTCGCTCCAGCCGTATGACTTGCTGGTGCTGGACCTGAACATGCCGGACATCGGCGGCATCGAGGTGGTGGAGTTCGTGCGAGGGCAGGACCGGCTGCGCGAGCTGCCCATCATCATCGTCACCACGCGTGGGGACGAAGCCTCGCGGACGCGGGCGTTGGCGGCGGGTGCCAGCCGTTTCATGACGAAGCCCTTCACGCCGGACGCCATCCTGTCGGAGGTGCGTGGGCTGCTGGAGGGGAGGCGCGCTTGAGCGCGTCCGTGGACCTCGCGGACTTCCTTCCCGCCTATCTGGCGGAGGCGGAAGAGTTGCTGGGGATGGGGCACCGTCAGTTGCTGGCCATGGAGGCCAGCATCCGGCGGGGGCTGCCGCACCCGCGCGCCGTGCGCGAGCTCTTCCGCGCCGTGCACACCATCAAGGGCCTGTCGGCCATGGTGGATGTAGAGCCCATCGTCGACATCGCCCATTGGATGGAGACGTGCCTGCGCCACGCCGACCGGGCGGGGGGCCGCCTGCCCGAGGCCAGCGTGGAGCCGCTGATGGAGGGGCTGCGCGAAATCGAGCAGCGCGTCCGCCAGCTCGCCGCGGGCAAGCAGGCCGCGCCGGTGCCCCCGGGCCTGATGTCTCGGCTGGAGGCGCTGGATGCCGAAGGCGCTCCGGGTGGGAGCGCCGCGAAGGCCGCGCCCGCCGCGCTGGCGCTGGAGGAGGCCGTGGCCTCCCGGCTCTCCGCGGCGGAGCGGGAGCAGCTCTCCACGGGCGCCACCGAAGGCCGCCGCGCGGTGCGGCTGGACTTCATCCCTGGCGCGGACCGCGCCGCCAACGGCATCACCATCAACAGCGTGCGCGAGCGCGTGGCCTCGCTGGGCGAGACGGTGAAGGTGCTGCCCCTGTCGGGGCCCACCGCGGGCGGTGGGGCGCTCACCTTCGCGCTGCTGCTGCTGACCGAGGCCTCTGACGCCGCGCTGCTGGAGGCCGCGGGGGGCCCGCCCGCGTCGGTGCGCCCGCTGGCCGTCGTAGCCCCCCGGGCACCCGCCCTGGCGCCCTTGCCCGAGTCGGCGCTGGCGGAGGAGGAGCCCGAGGAGGCGCGGCGTGGCGGCGGCTCCCTGCGGGTGGACGTGTCGCGCCTGGACGAGGCGCTGGAGCGGCTGGCGGCGCTCGTGGTCAACCGTTCGCGGCTGACCCGCGCGGTGGCGGCGCTGACGGCGGCCGGCGCGCCCACGCGCGAGCTGCAGGCCATCCTCCAGGAGAACGCACGCCAGCTTCGCGACATGCGCACGGCCATCCTCCGCCTGCGCATGGTGCGGGTGGGGGATGTGCTGGAGCGGCTGCCGCTGCTGGTGCGCGGCCTGCGCCGCAGCACGGGCAAGTCGGTGCGGCTGGAGCTGGACGTGGGGGACGCGGAGCTGGACAAGGCCGTGGCGGACCGGCTGCTGCCCGCGCTGGTGCACCTGGTGCGCAACGCGGTGGACCATGCGCTGGAGCCGCCGGAAGCGCGCCGCGCCGCGGGCAAGCCGGAGGAGGGCGTGGTGCGCGTGGCCAGCCATGGCCGGGCGGGTGGGCTGCTGGACCTCACCGTGGCGGATGACGGGCGCGGCGTGGATGCGCGGGCGGTGGCCGCGCGCGCGGGCGTTCCCGTGCCTCCGACGCCGGACGCGCTGCTGGAGGTGCTCTGCCGGCCCGGCTTCTCCACCCGGGATGCCGCCAACATGACCAGCGGGCGGGGCATGGGCATGGACATCGTCCAACGCATCATCGTGGACCAGCTGGGCGGCGAGCTGGGGATGGAGACGCGGCCCGGCGCCGGCACCACCTTCCGGCTCCGCGTGCCGCTCACGATTACGCTGCTGGACGCGCTCGTCTTCGAGTGCGCCGGGCTCCGCTACGCCGTGGCGGTGGGCTCCGTGGAGGAACTCGTCGAGGTGGACGCCGCGCGGCTGGTGTGGCCCGCGGGCGCGGGGGGCGTGGCCCTGCTGGAGCGCCGGGGGAACTCGGTGCCGCTGATGGGGCTGGCCCGGCTGCTGGGGCGCGGGGAAGCGGATGGCCGTGGAGGCTCGGTGGCCAAGGCGCTCCTCGTGCGCCAGCGCGGTGAGCTGGTCGCGTTCGGCGTGGAGCGGTTGGTGGGGCAGCAGGAAATCGTCCTGCGTCCGCTGGAGGACCCCTTGGTGCGCGTGCCCGGCGTGGCGGGCGCCACGGACCTGGGGGATGGGCGGCCCACGCTGGTGTTGGACCTGGCCGCGCTCGGGCTGGCGCGAGGTGGCGGCGCGCCGCACCAACGCAGGGCTTCCGTCCGGGAAGAGGGGCGCCTCGCATGAGCGTGCTGCATGTCGTGTTCAAGGTAGACGGAGCCGAGTATGTGCTGCCCGCGGCGGATGTGCTCCAGATGGAGTCCTTCACGGGGGCCACGCCCGTACCGGGCGCTGCGCCGCACGTCGCCGGGTTGGTGCAGGTGCGCGGGCGCGTCATCCCGGTGGTGGATGCCCGCCTGCGCTTCGGCCTGCCGCCGGTGGAGCGCACGCTCGACTCCCGGGTGGTGGTGGCGCAGCTCGGCAGCCGGGTCGTGGGGCTCGTGGTGGATAGCGCCCGCGAGGTGCTGAAGCTGGACCCCCAGCAGCTCAAGCCGCCCCCTCCGCTGGTCGTGGAGGGAGCGCGCGGTTTCGTGAAGGCCGTGGCCCAGGTGGGCCCGCGCCTGGTGATGCTCATCGATTTCCCTCGGGTCATCGGGGAGGAGACGTTGGATGGCGACGGACAGCGGTAACGCAGGGGGGGCGCTGGAAGAGGCCCGTACCCTGGCCGAAGACGCGGCGCGCAGTGTCCAGGAGAGCGTGGGGTTGGTGCAGGAGGTGGAGGGGCTCGCGACGCGGCTGGCGGCCGGCGGCAACGAGCAGGCCGCGGCCTCCGAGCAGGTGCGCGCCGCCATCGAATCGGTGGCCGCGCACGTGGAGGAGACGGGCCAGTCCGTCCATGAGCTGGTGCGCTCGCAGCGCACGGTGAGCGACTCCGCGCGGGCCCAGGTGCAGGAGGCCGAGGCCACCGCGGGCACCCTCCAGGAGGTGAACGCCTCGGTGGCTGGCGTGCGCAAGGACGCCGCGCACCTGGCGGCCTCGGCGGACACCACGGCGGGGGCGCTGGAGGAGGTGTCGCGCTCGGTGAAGGGCGTGAGCGCCAACGCGGAGGAGCTGGCCGCCTCCAGCGAGGAGCTGCTGGCCTCCATGACGGAGATGAACGCCACCGTGGCGGACCTGGTGGCGCGCAACCAGTCCAGCGCCGCCGCCACCGAGCAGGTGGCCGCCACCGCCGAGGAGATGGCCAAGGGCATTGTCCGGCTGTCCACGGATTCGCAGGGCGTGGGCGAGCGCGTGGCGCAGGTGACGCAGGCGGTGACGGGAATGGTCCGCTCCCTGGCCGAGGCGTCCCGGGACGCCACGGCCATGGCCTCCAGCGTGGAGGACACGGCGGCCACGGTGGAGGAGCTGGCTCGCAGCGTGAAGGGCGTGGCGGAGAACGCCCGGACGCTGGAGACCCACTCCGCCAGCACCGCGTCCTCCGTGGAGGAGGTGGCCGCCAGCGTGGAGGAGGTGGCCGCCACGGCGGAGAAGAACGCGGCGACCGTGGAGGCCAACGCGGCCACCATCGAGCAGCTCGCCCGCTCCGCGCAGACGGTGGCGAAGGCCTCCGAGCAAATCAATTCCCTGGCGGCTGGCAGCGCCACGGCCTCCGCGCAACTGGAGGCGTCCACGCGGCGGGTGGCGCAGATGATGGAGGAGGCGCGCACCACCGCAGAGCGCGTGGGGAGCACCGCGCGGGAGGGTGGCGCCACGGTGGCGCGCTCCATCGCTGGCTTTGGCCGTATCCGTGAGTCCATTGTCGGGTCGGCCGGGGTGATGAAGGAGATGGGGCGGCGCGCCGAGGAGATTGGCGACATCGTGCAGACCATCAACCTCATCGCGGACCGCACGAATCTCCTGTCCCTCAACGCCAGTATCGAGGCGGCGCGCGCCGGTGAGCACGGCCGGGGCTTCGCGGTGGTGGCGGAGGAGATTCGCGCGCTGGCGGACCGCGCGGCGGCGGCCAGCGCGGACGTGGCGAAAATCGTCCGGGGTCTGCAGACGACGGCGCGCGAGGCGGCCACCGCTTCGGGCGAAGGCGTGCGTGCGGCGGACGAGGGCGCGGCGCTGGCAGGGGATGCCGAGCGCGCGCTGTCCACCATCCTCAAGGGGGTGGAGGACCTGGGGAGCAACGTGCGCGAGGTGTCGCGCGCCTCCAGCGAGCAGGTGCAGGCCACGCAGGCGCTGGTCCAGGGCACCGCGAAGGTGAGCGAACAGGGACGGGCCATCGCCATATCCGCGGCGGAGCAGGCGCAGGCCGCCCAGGCGCTGGCGCAGGGCGGCGCGGAGATGCGGCGCATGTCGCGGCAGACGACGCAGGCCACCTCAGAGCAGGCGCGCGCGCTCCGCGACGTGGTGCGCTCCAACGGTCAGCTCGCGGAGGCGGTACAGAAGGTGTCGCGCGCCGTGCAGGAGCAGGCGGTGGCGGCGGCGGACCTGGCCAAGGGCACCTCCCAGATGCGTCAGCTCGTCCAGGGTGTGAGCGGGGTGGTGACCACCCAGAGCCGTGACGTGGCGGGGGTGGGCACGTTGGCGCAGGAGGCGGCGGCGGCCACCCAGCGCACCCTGGTGGGGCTGGCCGAGCAGGCCACGGCCGCCCAGGAGGTGACGCGGGCGATGGAAGAAACGCGCAAGCAGGTGGCCCAGTCCGCGCGCGGCATGACAGAGCAGGCCCGCGCCCTCAAGCAGAGTGAAACGGCCAGCCGCCAGGTGGCGAAGCTGGCCGCGTCGGTGACGCGGGCCGCGGAGGAGCAGTCGAAGGCGCTCAGCGGGCTGGTGCGGGAGGCGGACGAGGTGCGGCGCGTGGCGAGGCAGACGTCGCGCGCGCTGGACGAGCAGACGGAGGCGCTCGGTGCGCTCACGGCCTCCGCCAGCCGCCAGGCCACGGGCGTGGCCGTGGTGGCACGCGCCAGTGCGGAGGCGACGGCGGTGATGGAGGGCCTGGCCAAGAGCGTGGAGGAGATTCGCCTCCGGGCGCGGGACATCACCACCGCCACCGCGCAGCAGGCGCGCGCGACGGCCATCACCGCCACGGAGGTGCAGGAGGTGGCGGGCCGGCTGGCCCACCTCACGCGGCTGCAAGGCTCGCAGTCGGAGAGCCTCGCGCGGCTGCGAGGCGCGCTGGGTGGCGTGAAGGACAGTCCTGAGGCCGTGGCGGCCTCGCCGCGGGAGCAGCGGGCATGACGGCCGCATCCTCGACATCGGTGCACCCGCTGACGCTGTCGGCGGAGGACCGCTCCCAGGTGGATGAGGTGGAGCAGCTCGCCCGGCGCGGCGCCGCCAGCCTGGCGCTGCTGGTGGGCGGGCTGGATGCCCAGAGCTGGGCGGTGCGGCGCGCCGTGGTGGGCGCCCTGGCGAAGCTGGGGACGCCCGCGGTGGCGCCGCTGCGCGACGTGCTGGTCCACCGCCGCGACAGTGAGGCGCGACTGGCGGCCGCCGTGGAGGCGTTGGTGGCCTCCACCGGTGATGTCGAGGGCACGCTGGAGGCGCTGGGGGAAGACGCCAACCCCGCCATCGTCTGTGACGTCGCCCAGGTGCTGGGCCGGCGCCGCAGCCGGCGCTCGGTGCCGCTCTTGTCCCGGCTCACCGTGCACCCGGACGACAACGTGGCGGTGGCGGCCATCGAGGCGCTGGGCCGCGTGGGCGGCGGCGCGGCGGTGGACGCGCTGCTGGCGGCGCTGGGCAGCGGGAACTTCTTCCGCATCTTCCCCGCCATCGACGTGCTGGGCCGGTGTGGAGACCCCGTGGTGGTGCCCGCGCTGCTGGGCCTGCTGCCCGACCCCTTCTACACCCTGGAGGCGGCGCGCGCGCTGGGGCGCACCGGCCAGGAGGCCGCGGTGCCCTCGCTGGTGGGGCTGCTGCGCAAGGGCAATGACGCGTCGGTGCGCGCGGCGGCGGTGGCGCTGGTGGACATCCACGAGGCCCAGGTGCAGCGCTTCGGTGGCTCGCGCACCGTGCACACCGCGGTGCGGGGGCCGGAGTCGGCGGTGCTGGGACGGCGGCTGTCGCAGTGTGTCCCGAGCGCGGACACGACGGAGAAGACGGCCCTCTCACGCCTGCTGGGCTGGGTGGGTG
>NZ_VHLB01000090.1:0-36069 GCF_006547365.1 Myxococcus sp. AB056
CCCCATGCCACCCCAGAGCTGGCGCTCCCGGAGCGCCAGCTCCTCCGCACCCGCGGCGCCCCGCGCGACGTAGGCATGGCCATACAGCGCGCGCCACCAGAATCGCAGATGCCCGCGCACGGTGGGGACGCGGATGATGTCCACGGAAGGAAGCTCAGGGCTCCGCGCCACCGGCCCGCCTCCCAGGATGGGCGTGACGGTCTTCAGCGCCAACGTGAAGGACTCCAACCTCGGCGCCGAGGCGGAGCGCCGGCGCAAGTGGCTGGCTTCTGTTGAAGGAGGTTCAGGCAGGTCCAACGAGGACATGGCGCTCCCTTGTCAGGGGTTGGAGCAACAACGTGAGCGAGGTGGGTGAGGACACACGGTGAGCACCAGGCCCACCGTGCCGTTCCAGGCGCGCGGCTACCGTGCGCCCGTCCTCCGAATGGAGAGCAACTCCGGGTGCCTCTCGAAGAGGCGCTCGAAGAGCAGCCGCACGCGGTCCTGGAGCGCCTCGCGGGAAGACGCCTCCCAATCACGAAGCGACTGGAGCAGGTCCTCCACCCAGGCGCGCGCGTTGTCCATGCGCACCAGCCGGTGCCGGAAGTAGAGCGCCAGCATCACCTCCTCGCGCGAGTCCTCCAGCGACAACCGGACCCGCTGCTGGAAGTAGCTCTCGTGCGGATCGCGGAAGGCCGGTAGGCCCACCAGCTCCACCGTCACCCGCTCCAATTCCTCCCGCACCTCAACCTCCGGCGAGCGCGACGCGAGCACCGAGAACCGGCCGGCGTGGAAGAGCCAGATGAGGTAGCGGCGCAGCCTCCGCTCGGCGAGCTCCCGCACGGGGCGCTCGGGCTCGAAGACGCGCAGAATCTCCAGCGAGTTCCAGACGATGGACTCGAGCGTCCTCACCTGCCCCACGTCCTTCACGGTGCCGCCCTGCTTGGCCTTGCGCCACGCCAGCGCCACCTCGACGCCCACCGCATCCGCGTCATAGTCGGCGGCCTCCAGCACGAAGCCAGCCCGGCCGATGCCCCGGTAGTTGTAGGACGTCAGCCCGCCCTGGCGGACGTGGAAGGCCTCGTGGATGAGGAACAGCCGCAGGCACTCCTTCCAGTCCTCTTGCGACTGGAGCCGCTCACGCAGCGCCAAGAGTCCCAGCAGCAGCTCCCAGTCGAGCTTCCACTTCCCCGCCCCATGGCGGAAGAGCGGTGTGCGCTCGTAGGCCGGCTCGTCCTCGATTTCACTGCGCAGGTAGGCCTGTCCGTCGATGTGCTCGACGAAGGGCTGCTGCTCGGGCTCCTTGAGCCAGGTGACCAGCTCCTTGTGGACCCGCTGAACCTCCCGGAGCACCCGCGTGGCGTTGAGCTTGTCATCCGCAGTGGGAATCCGTTGCGCCACCGCGCGGCGAGCCCGGATGACATGGACCCTGTCATAGAGCTGCCGGTCCGCGTTGAAGTGGAGGAGCGTCAAGGGATGCTGCGTGGTCGGATTGACGGCCGTCCCCAACGCCGCCGCGAAGCTGATGGGCGCGTCGATGGCCAGGACCACGGATTCGGCGCCATCCAGCAGCTCATGCAGCTTGTCGAGCACCTCCCGGAACTGCGCCGCCGCGCGCGCCACCTGCCCCGGATTCTGGACCGCCGTGGGGGACGGCCCCGCCACGGGACGGAGGCAGACGGTCGTCAGGATGGACGCCTCCGGCAGCCACGCCGACACCTTTGAACGGACGTTGTCCCGAATGGCGCGCGTCACCTCGACGACCAGCAGGACATGGCCCCGCCCACCCTGACGACCGGGGGGGAGCCCCTCCACCTGGAAGAAGTCGTCCGTCGCGGGCGCGGTCATCCGGTCATACCCCAGCGACCAGGAGCCATCCTGCGCCTGCTGGTAGACGCAGACGGGCCGGCGCGGCAGCCGCGAAGCCAGCTCGAGCATCAGCGCCAGGGGCGCGCAGCCGAAGATGTGAACGGGGAGGTGGTCCAGTTGCAGCTCCGCCTCCCGCTTGAGGAGCGCCGCCGCGAAGCGCTCGTGTTCGCTGAAGGCCTCGCTCCACTCCTGCCCTGGGAGACTCCGGGCGGCCCGGGCCGGGTCGTGCGGGTGCAGGACGACCGAGGCCACGTCACGGTCTCCCTCCTGGCCGTACCGAATCAGGGTGTCCCGCGCCGTGGCCTCGATGACGGGCCGGTCCTGCTCGTAACGCACGATGAGCGCGCGCGTCCTCGGGGTGATGGGGATGTCCTCGCTCCGCATGTCCTCTCCTGGAAGGGGCTTCACAAGAGAGGACGCGAAAATGCGCTGGAGCCCATCGCGGCGCCGTTCACTTTCCGGGCACCCACCGCGCCATGACGCGCGGCGCCCGGGCATCAGCGGTACCGGTACGTCTCGCCAAAAAGCTCCCGGAGCCGCTGGTGGGCCTGCTCCGGGCGCGTGTCGCGCTCGCTCAGCGCGAGCCGCACCGTCCTGGCCGCGCCCTGGAGCAGGTTCCGCGCCGCCATCCGCTGCCCTCCGGTCATCCGCTCGTCCACGGCCTTGTCGAACCCGGCGGGGTCACGGACCGGCTGCTCCACACGGTTCGCCAGGAAGGCGAAGAGCGTCTCGAGCCCCTCCAGGTAGCCCACGGGCGCCCGGGAGAATGCCTCGTAGCCCATCACCTCCAGATGGAAGGACCCCAGGAGCCGGAGGTCATGCTCGCGCTTCCAGTGCTTCACGGCCTTGATGAGCGGCTTGAGCTTCTTGCCCGCCCGCTCGTTCGCCGCGGTGCTCAGCTCCTTGTGGATTCGCGGGTTGGTGCGAATCCACTGCCCCGAGTTCCGCTCGGGGATGAGGAAGTGGTCCTGGGAGGGGTGCTGGTAGGCGGGGACCACATCGAACTCGATGCCGGTCCCGGTGAACCCCAGGTGCACCGAGTGCTGCTGGAGGATGGCGAGTTCCTTGTTCGGCCAGGCAGCGTGCAGCGCCTGACGCACCCGCTTGAGCGCCGCATCGGGCGTCTCCGGCGATGTGGACGATGCCCGCCCCACCACCGTGAAGATGTCGATGTCATGCAGCGGCCGGATGGCGGTGCTCCGGCTGTAGGAGCCCGACAGGAAGGACGTCTCACAGCCAGCGAGCCTCCGGCTCAACTCCTCGCGAACCAGCGTGTGTTGCCTGCTGACCTCGCTCCGCTGCCCCTCCGTCAGCTCCAGTGAGCTGATGAACCGCTCCAATGCCTCACCTACGCTCCACATGGTCGCGCCTCCTGTTCCGTCTTCCCCAGAGGACGCTCCCGACGCGGAAAAGGCATCGCGGCCGAAGTGATTTCCGGGTGGGCGCGGCGCGCTCAGACCGGACCAGCGGTCAGCGCGAGCACCTCCGTCAGGGGAGGACGCCGCCCGGCCTCCTTGTCGAGCATCCGCGCGACCATCGCGACGGTGGCCCCAGGCGCGGTGGCCTCCAGCCGATGAATGGGTGGAGGGTCCAGCATGTGCCGGAACATCAGCTCGTGCTCGGCCTCGCCAGGGAATGGGAGCGCACCCGCCAGCATCTGGAACCAGAGGACACCCAGGGCATAGACGTCCACTTCGGGCCCCACCCGTTTGGGGCTCGTCCACTGCTCTGGCGCCATGTAATGCCTGCTCCCCAGCAGAGCCTCCTCCGCCGTCGACAGCGGCAGGCCGGGGTCGATGTCAGCAGCGTCACCGACCCGCTTGGCGAGCCCGAGGTCCGAAAGCCGGACGTCCAGCGCGCCGGGGCTGTCACAGGCGAGGAGCACGTTCGCCGGCTTCAGGTCCCGGTGAATCCATCCTTCGGCGTGAAGCAGGGACAGCGCCTCCGCGAGCTGATGGACGACCCGCGCGCAGTCAGGGACCTCGAAGCGGCCTCCTGCTTCGGCGAGCCCCTGCTCCAGGTCTCGCGGCAGCCACTCCAGGACCAGGAACGGGTGCCGCTCATCGATGAGGCCGAAGGCCAGCGCGCGCACCAGGTGGGCATGTCTCAAGGCAAGGAGTGACTTCGCCTCCTGGAGGAAGCGCGCCACCATCTCCGCGTGAACGCCCCACCGGACCGCGAGCACCTTGATGGCGACCAGCCCTCCCCGGACGTCGCGGCCTTCGTAGACGTCGCTCGCCGCCCCCACCGCGACCCGGCGTTCGATGCGGTACTCCCCCGCTTGAGTCCCTGGAGGCAACATGGCTGGCGTGCTCCGCTCAAGGGCTGGCGGCGGGCTTGTACGCACGCAGCCGCGTCACGAAGTCCAGGACCTCGCGCAGTTGGTCGGCGCAGGACGGGTACTCCGCGATGAAGACCTCCAGGTCCAGCGGCGCTCCCGCGTCCCGTCGGCGGAAATACGCCTCCAGCGCGGCGCTCACTTCGGACTCATCCTGGAGGGGGCCCCCGTCTTCCCGCATCTGCCGCCGCAACGTGCTCATGCCCCGCTGAAGCAGCGACGACACGGCGGCATGCGACTTCGTCATCCGCTGCGCGGCTTCCTCGACGGTGAGCTCAAGCAACCAGCAGAGCCTGAAAGCCTCGCGCTGCTCCAGCGGTAGGTGCCCGAACATCGACAGCAGCCTCCGCCATTCTTCTCGACGGGCGGTGAACTGGCTGGGCGTCCGCTCCTCGGAGGCAATGGCCTCGACCTCCTCTCCGTCGGAGGCCCTCCCGCCGGGGACGTGCTGCGCATCCCGCGCCTCCGCGCGGAGGACGTCCTGTGACTGCGTGAAGACGACTCTCTTGAGCCAGGCGAACCATTCGCCCTCTGTCTGGCCACGAAAGGACGACAGCTTCTCGAAGGCACGCAAGGCGGACAGTTGGAAGATGTCCGATGGGCGCGTGGCCCCCTGGAGCCCCAACGCGGGGCTCTTGGCCGCGTGCCGCTCCAACGCCCTCCAACTCCTCCGGAACAACGCATCCATCGCCGCGTGCTCGCCGGCCCGCGCCCGCTGGAGCAGGTCCTCGAACGACGCCTCATCATCAGTGGAAAGCGGAATCATCACGTCCCCCTCGCTACGGATTCGTACCTTCACAAGTGAGGGCCTGGAAGCGCACGTCCTCCGGGTCCTGCGCCAGGAATCGCCTCACCAGGGTACACCGCCCCTCACGGGATTCCGCACGCGGGGCGTCCAGGCCCAGGGCGGCGGACACGTCCTCGCGCCCCTGAAGCGCGCTGGCGGCCATGAGGGCATAGCGCTTGTTGGGGGGCTCTCCATCCAGCAACGCCTGTCCCAGCCGCTGCGCCTCCACGTAGCGAGCCTCGGCCTCCCGGAGGCGCCCCGCCGCCGCGAGGAGGTGCCCCTCCGCGACCAGGGCCCTCCCCACCGGCCAGAGGAAGAACGCCTCACCGCCCCGGGCCGCGCGCGCGTTCCGCGAAAGCCGTGACGCGCGAGCCACCACCGCCTCGGCCTCCCCCAGCGCGCCTTCCTTGACGGCCAGCTCACCGCGCTGCGACAGGACCACCGAGAGCAACGCCTCGTTATAGGGGTCGCTGTTCTGGGCGTGCAGCGAAATGGCGCGGTCCAGGAGCGCCGCGGCCTCGCGGACGCGCCCCTCCGCCCAGCGGAGCTCCGCGAGCTCGGACAGGCTCACCGCGAGGCTGCGCCGGATGTCGATGGCCTCATCCCCGACCTGGGGCTGAGCCTCCATGTGTCGCAACGAGGCCAGCAGGTGCGCATCCGCCCGCGCCCACTGCCCACGCGCCATGGCGACCTTGCCCAGCTTGGAGTCATTGAGCGCGAGCTGCCATTGCAGGTCGTCATCGGCGAGCCCCTCCACCATCATGCGGCGAGCCTCGGAGAACCGCCGCTCCGCAGCGGCGAGAGAGCCGGAGTAGTAGGCGGCGTCCCCCATCCGGTGCGCGACGCGGACGCTCGCAAGCCGGACTGGACGTTGGGCCCGCTCGTCCATCGACAACGCCGTCAAGGACTCGTCCAACTTCGTGAGCATGGCCCGACGGATGTTCAGCGTGTGCGCGAGCCGGCTCAGGTCCCAATCCGCATCCGCGGAGATGCGGTCGGCCACCTTGACGAGGTGCTGGAGGTTCTCCTGCGCGTGTCGCCGCTCCTGCTCTGCCCTGACCGCGTAGAAGAGGATGGCCAGGCTCGCGAGCGCCGCCAGCCCCATGAGAAGCCACCGGGCACGGATGCGGCGGCGTGAGAGCCGCTCCGCCGCCCGGAGGAAGTCCTTCGCGCGAGGACTGAGGGCGGGGGCGTCCCAACGGCCCCGCGAGTCGAACCCGCGCCGGTAGTGCTCCAGCAACGTCCCGGTGGGGAGCCCCTCCAGCGGCCTGTGCGCCTGCTCCCACGCATTCGCGACGCCCTCCAGGTCCGACTGCCGCTCCAACAGGACGCGCTCCCGCTCCAGCCAGGACACGAGCGACGGCACCCGGTGCAACAAGGTCTCATGCACCAACTCCACGCGCTGGAGGGACGGGTCGCGCTCTCCGGAGAGCACGACGAGCCGGAGCCCGGACGGCTCCGCCGGGGACTGGCCCAAGGGGATTCCGGACAACCGGTGCAGCACCTGCTCAGCCAAGGCGTCGTCGCCCGCCGCCGCGAGGACGTCCTTCCGGGAACGGGGCCGCCGGGTATCCGCCGTGCCACGCCCCACCTGCACCAGCTCCAGGAGGAGCCACTTCGCGCGCTGCTTGCCCTCCTCCCCCAGCCGCTCCAGCAGCGCCTCCGCGTCGAGGGCCAACGCCCCACCGACGCCCCCCAGCCGCTCGTAGTGCTCGTGCGTCAGCGGCGCGCCACCGCTGAGCATCCACATGCGTTGCAAGGTATGTCCCAGCAGCGGGAGTCGCCCGCCCTCGCTCCGGACATCCTGCACCATCCGCTCGGCGAGCCCCTCGCTGAGCCGCAGCCTCGCGCGGCCCGCCATCCCCTGGACGACCTGCGAGAGGGCCTCGTCCCCCATGGGCAGCAACGGAAAGCGCGCCGCGGCGTGGAGGTGGTGCGGGAGCGAAGGCATCTGCTCGAGCCGGTGGATGAAGTCGCTGCGCAGGCTCGTGAAGAGCCGCAGCGGCGTCTCGGGCGCGGCCAGCGCGGCCGAGAGCAAGGCATCCACTGCCACCAGTTCGGCGCTGCCCAACGTGAACAACTCCTCCATCGGCTCCAGGACCAGGAGGAGGCGGAACTCGCTGGGTGTATGCTCCGTGACGAAATCGTGGAGCGCGACTGGCCCGCGCCGAAGGGAGGCCTCGAGGGCGTCGCGACGCTCGGTGACACCAACGGCCGCATACGCGGCGACGAGCGCCTCCGCGAGGTGACGCAGCGGCGTGTCAGAAGGCCGCATGGTGGCGATGAGCCACCGCGGCCACTCCTCGGAGGGCAGCGCCTTCACCCCCGGCAGCAGCGCGGCCTGGATGAGCGAGGACTTCCCGACCCCGCTCGGCCCCTCCAGTTGCACCCAGCGCCGGGTGCCCAGACGCGCCTCCTCCAGGCGCTCCAGCAGCCCGCGCGCCTCCACCTGCCGGCCGAAGAAGAGCTCCGCGTGCGCCTCCGTGAAGGGCGCAAGGCCAGGAACCGGGCACTCGTCCGCGTCCAGCGCCCAGGCGCGCTCGAACACGGCGCGGCAACGCGTCATGTCGGGGCGCGCCGCGGGTTGTTTCTCCAGCATGTCCGCGATGAACGAAGCAAGCGCGGTGGGCACGGCCGGCGCGAACTGCTTCAAGGGAGGCGGCGGCTCACGCTGATGCGCGGAAATGACCAGCACCGGCTCCTTCGCGTCGAACGGGGGGCGACCCGCGAGCAACTCGAAGAGGACCACTCCCAATGCATAGACATCCGCGGCCCCATCCACCTTCGCGGCGCTCAGGAGCTGCTCCGGGGCCATGTAACGAAACGTCCCGATGAGCGTGGCCTCGTGCGTGTGGACCTGCGTGGCCAGCAGGTCCGCCTGTCCCTCCGGGACCTTGGCGATGCCGAAGTCCAGGAGCTTCACACGATGGTCAGCGGCCAGCGAGGGGTCCGGACACAGGAAGATGTTTTCTGGCTTCAAGTCCCGGTGGACGATGCCCTGGGCATGAACGTCCACCATGGTGGCGGCGATCTGCGCGCAGATGGCCAGGGCGGATGACAAGGGAATGCGCGCTTGGGCTTGCATCCATTGCCGGAGCGACTGGCCCTCCAGATACTCCATGGCCAGATAGGCCGTGTCGTCGACCTGGTCGCAATCGAGGATGCGAACGACCCCCGCGTGCTTGAGCAGGGCCAGCGCTCGTGCCTCTTGAAGAAAGCGTGCGACGCGCTGTGGCTCCTTCGCCGCGGAAGAGGACAGCACCTTCAAGGCCACCCGGCTGCCTATGCGCTCGTGGTCAGCCGCGAAGACCTGCCCCATGCCACCACTGCCGAGCAGGTGCCGCAAGCGATAGGGCCCAATCTGGGTTGGAGTGGACTGAGTCAAGACTGCGAGAGCCTGCGCCGCATGGGCATTTCCAGTCCAGTCCTTGACACCTCTGGATTCACGCTCAATTCGGAAACAAAGCCAGGGTCTTCCGCGCCCCGCCTGTACTTACGAAGGGAGCCATGTCAGCCCCTACCTTCTTTAGGGTTGCCACACTACGCGCGGCCACCGCCCTGCTTCCCCTCTCTGTCCTGGAATCACGCGCGGGGCCCGAACGAATCGCCTGGGCCGAGTCCCGGATCCGTCACGCACTGAGCCTTTCGACGGAGGAACGCCTAGACTTGCTCGTGGTACTCGGCACGCTGGCATCCCGCCGGTTCGGGCAGGACAGGCTCAGTCAGCACTTGAGGAACATCATGATTGATTCACCGTTCTGGGAAGAGCAGCGCGCAAAAGAGAGAGCCCGCGCGTGGAGCCAGGTGCTGCGGGCCTTCGTGGAAGCCCGTGGCCTTCCCCACCCTGCCGACGTCAGTGAGCGCCTGGAGCAACTGGACGCGTCCTCCCTGGAAGCCCTCGTCACCCAGGCCGTGACCGACCCAGACACCGCGGCCACCAAGCTGCGCGCCGTCCTCACCGCGCCGAAGCACTGACCGAGCGCCCCTACTCCTTCACTGCCCCCGCAGTAAGCCCGGACACAATCCGCCGCTGGAACAACACCGTCAGCGCCACCAGGGGCAGCGTGGCCACCACGGAGGCCGCGGCAATCTCCCCCCAGGGCTCACGGTACTCGCTGGCGAACAGGCTGATGGCCACGGGCACGGTGCGCTTCTCCGGCGTGGAGAGGAACGTCAGCGCATACAGGAACTCATTCCACGCGAAGATGAAGACAAGAATCGCCGTCGTCGCCAGCCCTGGCGCGGCCAGGGGCAGCAGCACCTGCCGGAAGGCCTGGAACGGCGTGCAGCCATCCACGCGCGCCGCGCGGTAGAGCTCGTCGGGCAGCGCGCGGAAGAACGATGTCAGCACCCACAGCGTCAGCGGCAAAGCGAACGTCGCATACGGCAAGGCCAGTCCCACCAGGCTGTCTCGCAGCCCCACCGTGCGCAGAATCAGATACAGCGGACTCACCGTGGCAATCGGCGGGAACATGCTCACCGCCAGCGCCGCGCTCAGCAGCAACCCCTTGCCACGAAACTCCAGCTTCGCCAGGGCGAACGCCGCCGCCGCCCCCACCGTGAGACAGAAGCCCGTGGTCAGCGCCGCCACCACCAGCGAGTTCAACACCACGCGCAGGAAGGGCCGGCCCCACAGGACGCTCGCGTAGTTCTCCAGCGTCAGGTGCGAGGGCCACGGCCGGGTCAGCTCGCCATCCGGCCACAGGCTCGTCAGCACCTGCCAGCAGAAGGGCCCCAGGAAGAAGGTCAGGAACGCCACCACCGCCAGCGCGGTGCCCAGCCCCGGCCGCTTCATCGCGCCGCCTCCTCACGCCCCAAGAGCCGCAGCCACACCGCCGCCAGCAACACCACACACAGGAACGTCGCCACCGACAGCGTGCTCCCGTACCCGAAGTCCCCCGAACGCATCAGCGTCTTGTACGCGTAGATGCTCAGCGTCTCCGTCGTGTTCGCCGGCCCTCCCTCCGTCAGCACGTAGATGGCGTCGAACACCCGGAACGCATCTAACGAACGAAACAACAACGCCAACAGCAGCGCCGGCTTGAGCAACGGCAGCGTTATCGAGACAAAGGTCCGCCACGACGAGGCCCCGTCCACCCGCGCCGCCTTGTACAGGTCCTCGGAGATGCCCTGCAGGCCCGCGAGCACCAACAGCGCCACGAAGGGCGTCGTCTTCCACACGTCCACCAGGATGGCCGCGTGCAATGCATACCCGGGTGCCCCCAACCAGTTGATGTCCTGCCCGGGCAACAGCCGGTTGATGACGCCGTACTCGGGGTTGAACATCCACGCCCACAGCCGAGCGCTCACCACGGTGGGAATCGCCCACGGCACCAGCACCGACGCGCGCAGCAGCCCCCTTCCAGGGAACGCCTTCTGAAGCAGCAACGCCAGCGGCACCGCCAGCAACAGCTCCACCGTCACCGCCACGGCCGTGAAGTACGCCGTGTTTCCCAGCGCCGCCCAGAAGCGCGAGTCCCCCAGCAGGTACGCGTAGTTCTCCAGCCCCGTGAAGCGCCGCTCGCCAAAGACGAGGATGAAGCGATGCAGGCTCAGCCACACCGCGGCGAGGATGGGGTACAGCGCCACGCCCCCCAGCACCACCACCGCCGGCGCCACCAGCAGGTACGCCTGTCTCCGCTCCCGCGCCAGCGAGCCCCTTGGATTCATCGCCGCGCCTCCCCCGGAGGGGCCGCCACCGCCAACGCGCCGCACGAATCCAGGGCGCCACCACCCGCCGTCATCGTGCCAGCGCGCCGCCGCCCTCCTCCGCTGAAACGGTGCGTGCTCACGGCCCCTCCCCCGTCAGATGGTCCACCTGCCGCTGCGCGCGCTTCAGCGCGGCCTCGGGCGTGCGCAGCCCGGCCACGGCGGCGGAGAACTCGCTCTGGAGCACATCCGAAATCAGGTTGTAGTACGGCGTCACCGGCCGCGGCTTCGCGCGCTCCACCATGGGCAGCAGCCCGGCGATGAACGGCGCCGCCTCGCGCAGCCGCGCATCCTGGTACACGGCGGGCCGAGGCGGGTTGCGCGCGTAGTTCAGCGCCAGCACCCGGTTGGCCTCCGGGGACGTGAGGTGCGCAATCAGCCGCGCCGCCAGCTTCCGCCGCTCCGGCGACACATGGGCATTCACAGCCAGCTGCCACCCGCCCATCGCCCCCGAACCCGGCTCGCCGCTCACCGTCGGCAACGGGGCGATGCCCACCTTGCCGCGAATGGGCGAGTCCGGCTTCTGCGCCTCGCTCCACGCATACGGCCAGTTGCGCATGAACACCGCGCGCCCCTCCTGGAACACCCGCCGCGACTCCTCCTCCGAGAAGCCTGTCACCGTCGCGGGCGACACCCCGCGCTCCACCAGCCCTCGCAGATACGCGAGCGCCTCGCGCGCGGGCGCGTCATCCAGCAGCACCCGCCCATCCTCCGACAGCGCCCGGCCGCCGTGCCCCCACAGCGCCTCGTACACATTGCAGGACAAGCCTTCGTACTGCCGCCCCTGCCACACGTAGCCCTGGAGCCCGGGCGTCTTCGCCATCGCCTCGCGCGCGAAGCGCTCCAGCTCCGCGTAGGTGCGCGGCGCGCGCGGCACCAGGTCCGTGCGGTAGTAGAGCAGCCCCACGTCCAGGTACCAGGGCACCGCGTACGTGCGCCCCTCCACCACCACGGCCTCCACGGGGCCGGGGAAGAAGTCCTCGCGCAGTCGCTCGGGCGGGAACTCCGCGGACAAGTCGGCAATCCACCCAGCGCGCGCGAACTCGGGAACCCAGACGACGTCCGCCACCAGCACGTCGAAATCCCGCGCCCCGCCCTCCAGCGACGTGAGGAAGAACTGGTGCGCCAGGTCGGAAGCGTTGGGCAGCGCCTCCGTGACGAGCTCCACCCCCGGATTCTCCCGCTCGAAGCGCGCCAGCAGCTCACGGAACGGCTCCGGCGGCCCCCACAGCGGCTGATACTTGAAGACCAGCCGCGTGCGGCCCCCGGCCTCGCCCGCCGCGTCCTGCCGCCGGCAGCCCCAGACGCCCAGGCCCACGACAAGGCCCAGCGCGAGCACGATGGAGGAGACGCGTCTCATGCGCGGGCATGACTCCAGCCACCTCCATCCCCGTCAAGCCCGGGAATCCAGGGTCGGTCCGCGCGTCAACATCCCGGAAGTCTTGCACACTGAATGAAAACAAACCTTCCAGGCATCCATGCGCGTCCCGCAAAAACAATCACGTCCGATGAGTCATCATGAACCAAGGGAGAGCCACGATTCGCTTGGACGCTGTCTCAGCGGTATTCTCATCCAGGCAGGAACAACTGGGAGGGGGAAGCGATGAAACAGCAGCCTCGGGATTGGCAGTGCGGAGCCCACCGGGCCCACTTCGAGGAGCCGGACACCCTGGTCGCGGAGTTCAACGGCCTCATCACCCTGGAAGAGGTGAAGGAGGTGGTGACGCTCTACCAGCAGACGGCCACCGACCATGGCCAGTACTACCTCATCGCGGACATCGGCCGCTCGCAGCTCGAAGCAGCCGGCCGCAGGTACATGTCGGAGAAGGCCAGCTCCGACTGGTACCACGCCATCCTCTACGTCGGCGCCGACATCGTCATGCAGACCTTCGTCAAGGCCATTGCCCTGGCGCTGCTCTTCACCGGCAAGTCGACCTTCGAGACGGTGTTCGTGAAGACGCAGGACGAAGCACGCGCCTGGGTGGCCCAGCACCGGCTCCGGCTCAAGAGCAAGGCAGGATAGCAGGTCGGGAATTCCACGCCCAAATTGACAGGCATGTATCTCGCGCTATTCCCTGGTGAGCGCTATGCTCACCAGGGTTTCTGGAGGGAGTGACATGCAGCAACTGGAATGGACATTCGGTTCCCACTCGGTGCGCTATGAGGCGCCCGACGTCGTGCAGGCGACCTTCGTCGGCCCCATCGACCTGGATGAAATCAAGCGCGCGGTCGACGTGTACGGGGAGATTGCCCAGCAATACGGGCCCTACTACCTGATCGCCGACATCGGTCGCTCCCAGTTGGGCGCGGAGCCCCGGCGCTACCTGTCGGAGAACGGCAAGGCGGACTGGTTCAAGGGCACCGTGTACGTCGGCGCGGACGTGGTGCAGCAGACCTTCGGCAAGGTCATCGCGCTGGGCATGCTCTTCACCGGCAAGGCGCGCTTTGAGACGACCTTCGTGAAGGACCACGACGAGGCGCGCGCCTGGGTGGCGCAGCACCGCCAGAAGAACAAGAAGAAGCTGGGCTGAGCCTCCGCCCGATTCCCCCCTCATGCCCTGGAGTCCTGACCACCACCATCCGGTGGGCACGCTCCAGGTGCGCCCTCAGTCCGCCCGAATGGCGCGCTCTGAGTGAACCTCCGCACACTGTCCGGTCCTTACCGCGTTTTTACTGGAATCAAGCGCCAGCACTAGAAACCAGTGAAGATGAAAAAGTGTGCCCTTACTGGCAATAAAGCCAGAATTCGTTGTATAGGCGGATTAGGGGAGCCCCACCCTGCCCGGTCGTTCCTCGCCGGCTCCCCACACCCCTGACCCACCGCCTGTAGGGGCCTGGCCCCTCCATTGCCATTCACCCGTTGCAGACGAACCGCGTGCCGGGGGGCCGCGCTCGTCTGGCGAGCCACGCCATGCCTGTGTCCGTGCAGAAGCAGGAAGAGACCGGAGTCCCAGCCCACGCGTCCGCGGGACGTTGTCCCCACCTGGGTGCCCAGTACAACCCGTTCACGGGCCCCCACGCGGAGGACCCGCACGCCTTCTTCGAGAAGCTGCGCAAGGACGAGCCCGTCAGCTTCAGCCCCATGCTGAACATGTGGCTGGTCAGCCGCTACGAGGACATCTCCCAGGTGCTGAAGAGCCCGGCGCAGTACTCCAACCGGGACATGCTGGCGAGCGGCACCCACCTCACGGACGAGGCCAAGGCCATCCTGGACCAGGGCTTCCCCACCGCGCACGTGCTGTTGGGCATGGACCCCCCCGAGCACACCCGCCTGCGCCGCCTGATGAACCGGGGCTTCACCGCGCAGCGCATCGCCGGCATGGGCCCCTTCATCCGGGAGATGGCCACCACCCTGGTGGACCGCTTCGCCCAGGACGGTGAGGCGGACCTGGTGAAGCAGCTCGCCTGGCCGCTCCCCGTCCACGTCATCCTCGGCGTCATGGGCGTACCGCAAGAGGACGTCTGGAAGATCAAGCGCTGGAGCTCCGACTGGCAGCAGCTCGTCTTCGAGTACGTGGCCCCCGAGCTCCAGGTGGAGATGGCGAAGGGCGTCATCGAGTTCCAGCAGTACTGCATCCGCCTCATCGAGGACCGGAAGAAGAACCCGCAGGAGGACCTCACCAGCTACCTGGTGGCCGTGGAGAGCGACGGCGAGGCCCTGACGATGCACGAGCTGGTCATGGCCGTGGGCGCGTCCATGCTGTCGGCCGGCCATGAGTCCACCACCGCGCTGATGGCCAACGCCTGGAGGCTGGCCCTGCAGCATGGCCTGTGGCAGCGGCTGCGCGACAACCGCGACCTGGTGCCGAAGTTCCTCGAGGAGTCCAGCCGCTACGACTCCGTCTCCCACGCCATGATTCGCACCGCGAAGGAGGACTTGGAGCTGAGCGGGGTGAAGATTCCCCAGGGCTCACGCCTGCTGCTCCTCTTCGCCGCCGGCAGCCGGGACGAATCCCTCTGCCCCCATTCCAGCAAGCTGGACGTGGACCGGGAGAAGGTGCCGCAGCACCTCACCTACGGCCGCGGCACCCACTTCTGCCTGGGCGCGCCCCTGGCCCGGCTCCAGTTCGAAATCACGACCAACATCCTCCTGGACCGGCTGCCGGACCCGAAGCTCGTCCCCGGCCAGGACTTCGGCACCTGGCAGAGCCTGGTGCTGCGGCAGATGAAGCACCTGAAAGTGGAGTGGACCCCCACCTGAGCCCACCCACCCGGGAGTGAACGAGGGCCTGGCGACCGACACCGGTCTCCAGGCCCTTGTCATGTCCGGAGACCCGCGATTTCCAGCGCCAAGCGGATGATTTCCTACAAAGAAGGGTAGAAACCCACCCCACTTCGAGTGAATGGGCGGGACAAATCAGACCCCCATGGGGTACAGGATGACCCGAACAGCGCGCTCACTCTGGAACGCGTGCATTCCAGAAAGAATTTTCTTGCCTCACCACCCATTTCCGCGCGAAAGAGTCCAGGAACACCCTGCTTCCGAGTAAAGCAGAAGGAGCCCCCCGACATGTACGCTCAAGTGGTGGATGAGGCCGACATTCAGTACGCGCACCGAGTGGACCGCAAGGCGCTGGCGGCCATCACCCGGGAGATGTCGAAGGTGAACAATGGTCGTGCGCTGTGGGCCATGGCCGCTCAGTGGCTGGTCATCGCGGCGGCATTTGCCTTCGTTCTATTCGTGGACCGCTGGTGGGCCTGGCCGCTGGCGGCGGTGCTCATCGCCACCCGGCAGCACGCGCTGCTGGCGCTGATGCACGAGGCGGCGCACTACCACTTCCTGTCCAACCGCAAGGTGTCGGACGTGGTCAGCGATCTGCTCTGCGCCTTCCCGCTGAACATGACGACGGCGGGCTACCGGCACGAGCACATGCTGCACCACCGCTACGTGAATACGCCGAAGGACCCGTACCTCGCCGGCCAGCTGGTGGACGCCTCCTGGCACTTCCCCCGCACGCCGATGCGCGCCACGGCCGTCTTCCTGGCGGATGCGCTGGGCCTGTACGCCCCCAACCACCTGAAGGTGGTGCTGCCCTGGACGTACTGGGGCCGCCTGGTGGGCCGCGCCCAGCCCCGCATCTCCGCGGGCGAGCACCTGCGCTACTGGCTGTACGTGGCCACGCTCGTCACGGTGCTGGTGACGACGGGCGCGTGGCTGCACTGGCTGCTCTTGTGGGTGCTGCCGACGACGACGGTGATGATGGCCTTCTTCCGGATGCGCGCCCTGGGTGAGCACCCCATCGAGGAGACGACGTCCGGTGACGAGACGCGCGAGACGCGCGACATCCTGGGCACCGCGCTGGAGAACTTCTTCATCGCGCCGCTCAACGTGAATCTGCACCTCACCCACCACGCCTTCCCCTCCGTGCCCTTCTACAACCTGCCCGCCATGCACGCGCAGCTCGACAAGGCCGGCCTGCTGGAAGACGGCGTGAACCAGTTCGACACGTACCTGGGCAAGGAGAACAGCCTCATCCAGTACCTCACGCGTGAGCCGGAGGCCTCCGCTGCCGCTGCCGCCTCGGCCCAGCCGTCGCGCCTGAGCCAGCCGCTCCACTCGTAGTGGTCGCCGCGAGCCGGGCCTCGCCCCGTGCCGTCCAGGTGTAGCCGGGGGGCTCCACCAGGATGGCCGGCGAGGCCTGGGCCCGCGGTCAGAAGCGCCGCAGCGAGGACCAGGGGAAGGGCTTCCAGAAGGGCGTCACCACGTCCTCGCCCTCCAGCGGAAACCAGGGTCCGGTGTCGCCTCCCGCGGAGAGCACGTGGAAATCCTGCGCGGGCATGAAACCCTGCCCCAGCAGCGCCACCCGCTTCCCCGCCGCGTTGGCCGCCACGTCCAGCACCAGCACTGCGTGCCCGGGACTCCCGCCCAGCACGAAGAAGTCCCCGGGCCGCACGTCCTCGCGCGAGGGCCGCCCCTTGAGGGATTCCAGTGAGTGCGTGCCCGCGTAGGTGAAGACCAGGTCCAGCCACGCGCGGAAGCTGGCGCGAGAGGCATCCGGCGCCGCGCCGCGCACCCACGACACCTTCGAGCCCGATACCCGCGCCCGGTCCCCTTCCGCGTACCGAGGCCACTCCGCCAGGTGCCCGCTGGTGAAGCGGTAGGCCAGGCGCTCCCGCTTGCCGCTGGCCCAGAGCCACTCCGCATGGAGGCGGATGACGGAGTCCGCGCACTGCTGGAGGTTGGCGGTGCCCACGTCCAGCTCCGCCACCGCCGCCAGCCGCGCGTCCTCCGCCGCCAGAATCCGCCCGCCCTGGTGGCTGAGCACCGGCGTGCCGTCCGGTCGCAGCGGCAGGCCTCGCAGCCAGGCCCCGAAGGAGCCCTTCACCACCGGCACCCGCGTGTAGCCCTCCGGCGGCGCCACCGCGGCCTCCAAGGGGCGCACCACCGACTGGGCCGGCAGCCATGCGTAGCGCGTCAGCTCCTCCCGCGTCGCGGGCCGGGGCTGGTCCTCCTCCGCGGCCCACCCGGACGCAGGGAGCAGGCACAACGCCCACAAGAGCGTCCAGGCCCACGGACGAAAGCGGCCCTCGGTGGCGGGCCAGGACGGGGAGGACGAGCACGGCGAGCAGTCGAACGCGGACACGAAGCAGCCATCTCCAGGAGTCAGGGCGGCACGACAGGTGGCGCCGCGAGTTGGAGGTTTCTCACGGGCCTGGAGTTCCCTCACGCTCGCTTGAGTCCGGTCGCTCCCTGGCTGCCCCGCGTTCCCAGGGGTGGGTCTACCGCTGAACGCTCGCCGCCCCCGGAACGTGCGCGGCTGGGACCGAGCACTACCTTGAGTCTTATGCGCCGACAGGCGAGCCTCGCGCTGCTCAACACCTTGTCGCTGACCCGGCTGCCCCTGGCGGTGGCCTTCATCCTCGTCCCGGATGCCTGGGTTCGCGCGGGGCTCGTGGTGTTGGCCGCCTTCACGGACTTCCTGGATGGGTGGATTGCCCGGCACAAGGGGCTCGCCACACGGCTGGGCGCGCTCATCGACCCGGTGGCCGACCGCGCCTTCATGGTGACGGCCATCCTCGTCTGCTACCTCGACGGGCTCATCAGCGGGGTGGCGGTGCTGCTGCTGGTGCTGCGCGACGTCGGCACCACCGTGGGCTTCTTCATCGCGCGGCTGGCGCCCAGGCTGCGCTCGGTGGAACTGAAGGCGCGGATGCTGGGCAAGGCCGTCACTTCCCTGCAGTTGGTGACGCTGCTGTGCGTGCTGCTGTTTCCCCCCGCGGTGGTGCCCCTGGTCGCGCTCATCGGCGTCCTGTCCTTCGCGTCGGTGGTGGACTACTCCCACGCGGTGCTGAAGGCCCGGGAGCGGGACGCCGGACCGCGGCGGATGAAGCCGGAGTCCGGCGGCGCGACCTCCTCGGGCTCCTCCCTGCCGCCCGTGCGCAAGTAGGGTCGCGGCGTCAGGGCTGCGCCGCCGAGTCCGCGGGTTGGGCTTCGGGCAGGCCCAACACGCGGGCCCTTTCGGTGGCGATGGCGGAGCGTTCGCCCTCGCTCATCTCCATCCAGACTTCATCCATGTCGTCGAGCAGACCGTCCTCCTCGGGTGAGTCGCCTTCAGGGTGCCGGACGCGGACGAGCCGCAGCTTGTTCAGGAGTGCACGGTAACGGTCGTAAGCAGACATGGTGGAAACCTCCCCCTCGGGGACGAGCATCGGACGTGCGACTGACGAAGCGTGGATGGGCCTGGCACCTCACTTCCCAGCCGGAGTGGAGGGGAGCACGGAAATCTCCATCGTCCGCTCTTCATCCAGCAGGTTCACCACGGCCCGGACGTGCTCGCCGGGCTCGAGCTTCCGCAAGGCGATATTGCGCCCGTCCCGGAACACCCGCGTCCGAGGGTCCACGCGCAGCGTCAGCGGCGGCCCCTCCCCGACGGCGATGGCCACCTCCGTGTCGCCCACGGAGCGCACCACGCCCGTATAGACGGCATCCACCACGGCCGTCCCCGGAGGCGACGGCACATCCGAGCCCTCGGGTGGCACGTCATTGACGACGCCCGCGGCCCCCGTGCCTCCCGTGCCCGCGTCCTGCTGGTCAGCCGTGTCCCGCCGAGGGCTCACCACCCTCGCGCCTGGAGGAATGCCCGCGCCGCCCGTGCCCGTGACTTGCCCCCGAAGCTGCGTCACCTCCTGGCGGAGCTGCAACAGCTCGGCGCGCAGTTGGTCCACTTCGCGCTGGAGCGCCGCGGCGTCCGTCCCAGTCAGGGCCTGTCCCGTTGGCGCCTGTTCCGTCCGCGCGGGCGCCTGCTGTGTGCCCTGCGCCGTCGCCACGCCACCACAGAGCAGAATGGACAGCCCCGCGATGCCCAGCACCCACCAGATTGCCTTGCGCAGCATGAGGCCCTGACCTCCTTTCCGCTTCAAAGTTGGGGCCTGCCGGGTGACGGACAACCACCGGCCCGGCCGGGATGCGCAGGAGAGCCACCCACCTGGCGGGCCACCGCCTGCCCCCATGGGGACCGCCAGCGGCGCGGAAATTCTTCGAGGCCGCACTGAAACTCCCAATCGCCTCGCGTCACTCCTTGGGCGCCGGGCCTGAGCAAGCCTGGTCCGGTGGTGTCACGCGGCGGACCGCGGCGCCACGGGTGTGTCTTTTCCTGGAGAACACCATGTCCAAGTCGTCTGTCTGGGTGAGCCTGAGTGTCGGTCTGGCGTTGGGCTTCGCGGGAGGGCGCCTGGCGCGTCCCACCGAACTGGCCACGGGAACGGCCCACGCGGCCAACCTCGCGGCGAAGGCCCCCGCCCCCGGCGCGCGTCCGCGTGCGCCGATTTCGCCCACCGTCTACAAGGTGCCGGTCAATGACTCGCCAACGGCGGGAGCGGAGGACGCGCTCGTCACGTTGGTGGAGTTCTCCGACTACGAGTGCCCGTTCTGCTCACGTGCGAACGGCACGGTGAAGCAACTCCAGGAGCGCTATGGCCGCAAGCTGCGCGTGGTGATGAAGCACCACCCGCTGGCCAACCACCCGCGCGCGCGGCCGGCGGCGCTGGCGGCGCTGGCGGCGGGTGAGCAGGGCAAGTTCTGGGAGATGCATGAGGCGCTCTTCGCCAACCCGCGGGCGCTGAGCGAGGCCGACCTGGAGCGCTACGCCATGAAGGTGGGCTTGAACATCTCGCGCTGGAACCAGGACCGCGCGGACCCGCGGCTGGCGGAGCGCATCCGCCAGGACGAAGCGCTGGCGATGCAGTTGGGCGCCACTGGCACGCCGGCCTTCTACGTGAATGGCCGCTTCATCAGCGGGGCCCAGCCGCTGGAGGTCTTCACGGGTGTGGTGGACGAGGAACTGAGCAAGGCGGAGGCCCTGGTGCGGACGGGCGTGCGGCCAACGGAGGTCTACGCGCGCATCATCTCCGCAGGGAAGGACCGCCCGCCCACGGAGCAGATGATGCCCGAGGAGCCGGCCATCCAGCAGGTGGACGTGGGCACCGCGCCGACTCGGGGCCCGGCCAACGCGCCGGTGACGGTGGTGGCGTTCTCGGACTTCGAGTGCCCGTTCTGCGCCCGCGTGGTGCCGACGATGAAGGCGCTGGAGGCCGCGTACCCCGGCAAGCTGCGGGTGGCCTTCAAACACCAGCCCCTGGCGCAGCACGCGAACGCACAGGTGGCGGCGGAGGCGGCCATGGAGGCGCACGCGCAGGGCAGGTTCTGGGAGTTCCACGACGTGCTCTTCGCCAATCAGCGCAAGCTGGACCGGGCGTCTCTGGAGGACTACGCGCGGCAGGTGGGCCTGGACGTGGGCCGCTTCAACGCGGCGCTGGACTCGCGCAAGCATGACGCGCACGTGTCCGCGGACGTCGCCCAGGCCATGCGCGTGGGCGCCACGGGCACGCCCACGTTCTTCATCAACGGCCGTCCGGTGACGGGCGCCCGGCCGGTGGAGCACTTCCGCGCCATCATCGACGACGAGCTGCGGAAGGCGGCGCGGTAGTCGCGCAGCCACTCACGGCGCCGAGGCCGCGACCTCTGAATCAGGGACCGCGGCCTCCGGCTCCGGCGGCCGTCTCAACACGCCCACGTTCGTCACCTCGCGGGCGTTGACGTTGAACTCCACCGTCCCAAGAGAGGTGCGCAGCACGTGTCGGCCCGGCTTCAGCCCGGGCACGAAGATGCGGCCATCCAACAACGTGAAGTGCGAGGCACCGACCCACTCATGGTTGACGGTGATTTCCTCGCGGTAGCCCCAGGGGTGGTCGTCTCCGAAATCCATCATCCCGGCCACGGCGCCCGTCTCCTCCACGTGGATGTCGACGGACACGCGCTCCCCCTTCCCGCCTCGGACGACGGCGCTGCCCGCGCGGCCATCCGGCAGCCACGCGAAGATTCGCCCCGCGCCCACCCGGGGCGTCACCACGAACTCGGGGCCATCGAAGCGGACCTGCGCATGGTCCTCGGCCGAGTTGCCACACCCCCGCCCCCGTGGACCCGGCCTCTGCGACCCAATCCAGGCGCCCTTCACCGGCGTGCCGTCCGGGAGGAAGACGCGACCGGAGACCTCGAACTCGCCAGGGTCGCTGGAGTACAGCTGCCACACCCTCCCGCCCTCCTCGAGCGCGGAGAAGGGGAACGCGATGACCGCCGGAGCACCGGGCGCCAGCGTCACCTCCTTCCGTGCCGACACCGCCCGCCCGTTCCGGCGGCCCCACACGGAGAGGGCGTGGCGCCCCGACTCGGTGATGCCCGTGAAGGTGCCGTCCTGCTGGGGCTGGAGCTGGACATTCACGTGGACGGACTCCACCAACTCCGTCCCACGACGGCGCCCCATCACCGGCTTGACGGTGACCGGAACGAACGCGCCAAGCTGGAAGTCGAACCGCCGCACCTCGCCGGCGGCCAGCTCCGCGCCCACGGACCGGTGGAACCCCTCTCCCTCGGGGGAGAAGGGCGTCATGCTGACGGGGTAGCCCGGCGTCACGCCATCCAGCGTGTAGCGCCCCTGTGCATCCGTCGTGGCCCAGACAGGCGTCATCTCCAGCAACATCGGGTCACCGGACGCGACCAGCCGGACACCCTCCGCCGGCGTCCCGTCATGCAGGAGAACCTGTCCCTCCACGCTGGCCCCTGGCGGAAGCTTCAGCTCCACGACGAGCGAGCCCCCGGCAACCACGCCCACGTCCCGCTCACAGCGCTCGGCGTGACCGGCCCCCCGTGCACAGACGGTCATCACGCCCGCGCCAGGCGCCATGAAGGTCGCCACGCCCGACGCGTCCGTCAGCGCTGTCTCGTCGGGCAACCGCTCTCCCAGGCCGGACGCGAACAACCCTCGGAGGAGGAATACCCGAGCGCCCGCCAGCGGCGCACCGCTGCGCTGGGAGACGGCCCGGACCTGAATCGAATCCGCCGCGCCATCCATCGTCGGCGGCGGCAGGGGGAGCGGCGGCAGGGCGGGGAGCTGCGCGAACGCCGGAAAGGGCACCTCCACGAGCACCGGGTGCGCCGCCCGCTCCACGCGCCACATGCCCAGGCCTCCGAGCACCGCCGCCATGGCACTCAGGCCAATGCCCCAGCGAAACCCGTGCATCATTGAACGGCCCCCAGCTCCAGCAGTGGAACCGGGAGGCTATCACTCTCCGTCCGGGTGGCACATCCCGGCCCGGCTACTCGCTGCCGTAGCCCGCGCTCTGCACGTCGATGAGGCGGCCGTTCTCAAACGTCACCACCTGCATGAAGCGGCGCGGCCCGAAGTTGTAGGTCCACTCCTCGTACTCCCGGGTGACGGTCCGCCGCTCCGTCGTGACGCCCCCCGTGTTCCTGTCTGGCGTCACCGAGCCCGCCGAGTCCGTCACCGTGCGGAAGTTCTTCGCCGCCGGCTCCCCACACTTGGCGAGCACCTCGGTCTTGAGCGCCCCATCCGCCACCAGCGCCTGGCCACAGCGGAGCGAGGCCGCCTCCGCCGCCACCGGCACCCCGGCCATTGAAAGCACGACCGCCAATCCAAGAGCTCGCATGGGGTGTCTCCTCTCACGCTACGCGTAGGGGTTGTAGAACTTCGCGAACGTCGCCTTGGCGAAATCGCCGAAAGTCATTCCAGGCTGGAAGGCGCCCACCTTCTGCTCGGCGGGGTCCACGCCCTCCGGCGGACGCAGGTGCATGTCATTGTCCGGCTGCATGAACACCGCGAAGGTGGCGCGGGAGATGTTGCGGCTGGCCGGATGGGCCAGCGCCTGCACCGCGTGCGGCGTGGACCGCAGCAGCCCGCCGGTGACAATCTGGGAGCTTTCGCCAATCTGGAAGGCCAGGCTGTCCTTCGGGATGACGACCTTGCGCTCCTCGCCGGTCCGCGTGCGCACGTACAGGCCCGCCTCCGGGTCCGGCACCGGGATGTCCTTGCGCGCCGGCTCCGTCGCGCCCGGCTCAGCCTCGAAGTACATGGCCGGGCACAGCGCCGTGAGCGAGCCGTGGTCGCTGTGCCAGCCGCACCACGAGTCGCGCGTGCGCGGCGTCGCGTCCTCGTTGATGGCGAAGTAGTAGAGCAGCCGCGCCTTGCACGCGCGCGAATCACGAATCGTCTTCGCCAGCGCCGCGTCCGGTGCCAGGCGGCTGCCCAGCCTGGCCTGCACGTACTTGTCGCACTGCTCGGCGACCAGCACGCCCACGTCCACCATCCGCTGGCCCAGCGCCATGAAGGCGGGCCGCAGCTCCGGGAAGTCCGCATCCGGCCACACGTTGGGGTGGTAGTTCTCCGGGTGCTTCTCGATGAGCGCCGCGTCGGTGTGCGGCACGTCGTACTGCGGGTTGTTGTAGTACGAGCCCTTGAACTCGTCGAACTGGCCGGGGCGCAGCAATTCCTTCCCGTGGCTCCAGCCGAACGAGTAGCTGCTGCGCGCGTGGACGTAGCGGTCCTTCACCTCGGTGGGCAGCGCGGCGAAGCGGAAGCCCAGGGGCAGCAGGTTGTCGCGCAGCTCGGACAGCCCGGGGATGCCCCGAACGACGAGCAGGCCAATGCCGTCATGCCCGTAGGCGCGCTCGATGGCGGCGCTCAGGTCCGCGCCCGCCACGAGCTGCGCATAGTCGAGAAGAACCACTCCGTCTTTCGTTTCCGCCACGTCGCTGCTCATCCCAGGTGCCTCGTGTCTTCTCCCCACGGTGCCACACCGGCATCCGCGCCGGGCAGGGTGTGCACAGGCCACCCGTGACAAGGGAGACGGGCGCCATACTGCCCGGTTTGGGCGCATGCGTGCCACCTGCGTCTCTCGGTGGTGGGCGGAAACCCCTGCTCCCCTCCCTGCTCCCGTGCCAGGCCCCGCTCCCTCGTCCCCCAGGGCAGTCGCGCGCGGCGGCAACCAGGATGCACATGGTGGGTCGTATTTCCTCTCACAAGGAGAACCCCGCGATGGAAAGCCCGCTGTATACCGGAGAGGTCCGTACCGTCGGAGAGAGCATGGCGCGCAGCATCACCGACGCGGGCGCCTTCAAGATATTCATGGACGAGCCCGTGGAGTTGGGTGGCCGCAATGGCGCCCCCAGTCCGCTCGACTTCATCCTGGCCGCACACGCGGGCTGCCTGAACTACATGACCTTCTACATCGCCCGGGAGCTGGGCATCCCGGTGACGCGCACGGACATCACCGTGCGCGGCGCATTGGACCCGTCAACGTTCGCCGGCAAGCGCGGCGGCGCCCGCGCGGGCTACCAGTCCCTGGAGGTCACCCTCCAGGTCCACACGCCCGCGAACGCGGATCAACTCGCCCTCCTCAAGCGCGAGGTGGAGGCACGCTGCCCGGTGAGCGACAACCTCGCCAACGCCACGCCGGTGCACCTCACCTTGAAGGCCGCTACTTCGGAGGCGTGACGGGCACCGGCGCCACCAGGGGCGCGGCGCGGCCGGGCCGGGGGACGAGGAAGAGCAGCCGCCCCTTCTGCTTCATCATCCCCGCCGCCAGCTCCGCCTGCGGGCCCGCGCCCCAGAAGACGTCCACCCGGCCCGCGCCCCGGATGGCCCCGCCCGTGTCCTGGTTGAGTACGAAGCGCGACAGCGGCTTCCACTGCACGGAGCCATCCGCCATGCGCACCGGGCGCTCGGTGTGGATGAAGGCCAGGCCGCCCTTGGGGAACAGCCGCGCGTCCGTCGCGATGGAGCGCCCCGCCGTCACCGGCCGCCCGAGCGAACCCACCGACGCGGTGTTGAGGAAGCGGAAGAACACGTAGGACTCGTTGTGGTCGAGCACCCGGTGGCACTGCTGCGGATTCGCGGCCAGCCACGCGCGCAGCGCCTGCATCGACATCTCCTCCTTGGGGATGGCGCCCTCCTGGATGAGCAGCGAGCCGATGCTGCGGTACGGCTTCCCATTCGACGCGGCGTAGCCGATGCGGCGCCGGCTCCCATCCGGCAGCAGCAACGAACCGCTGCCCTGCACCTCCAGGAAGAAGAGCGCCACCGGGTCCTTGGCCCATGCCAGCTCCAGCTTCCGTCCGCTGAGCCGCCCCCCACGGATGTCCCCGCGCGACCAGTACGGCACCACCTTCCGCCCGTCGAGCCGGCCGAAGACACGCTCTGACTTGAAGCGCTCCGCGAAGGGCTCCAGCGGGACCTCAATCAAGTCGGACGGAGGCCCGTGGATGGGCACGTTGTACACGTCCGTGCGCGTCAGGCTCGCCTCGATGGTCGGCTCGTAGTAGCCGGTGAAGAGCACCTGGCCGTCCTCGCCTCCGGCGGCCTCCAGCGGCTCGAAGTCCTCCAGGACCAGGGTCCACAGCGCCTCCGGCGTGAGGTCCTCGCGAAGCCGCGCGTGCAGGCGCTCCAGGGCGGTCCGCAGCTCGGCGATGGAGACCTGCCGCGCGCCGTAGATGAAGCGGTGGTCGGACGGACGGCTCCGCAGCCACACGAGGCTCTCCGCGACGGCGGTCCGCAGGGACGCGACGTCACCGTCGTCCCGGGGCTCCATCTTGCGAGACAGGCCGATGAGCGCGTCCTCGGGCCTGGTGACGGGAGCGCGGGTGGGGCTCAGACAGGCCGAGGCGAGGAGCCCCAGCGCCGACAGTAGGAGGATTCGGAGGTGCCGCATGTCCATGTGGCTCCCCTACCTATCGCACCTGCCCCGATGGGCGAATGGGAACGGCGTGCGCCGGGATGGGCGAGCAGGCAGGCGTTGACGGCGGATGCCTGGGCCCCGGCGCCGGGCCGCGGGGAGCTACTTGGACTTGGAAGGTACCTTGAGCGAAAAGGCCTGCTCCCGTGGCGGGAAGATGGCCTGTGCGGCGCCAGAGACCAACGGCGAGGCGTCCTGCTGGAGCCGCGCCAGCCGGCCCAGCCGCTCAGGCGTCCATCCGCGCCCCGGCGCCGCGTCGTGCACCAGGCACCAGACCGCCACGCGCCGAGCCTCCGCGCTCGCGCTCGCGCTCAACCGGGCCTCCACCGCCTCCAGCTCCCCCTTGGGCAACATGCTCACGACGAGACGGCACGCCTCCAGGGCATCCGCATGGAGGAGGCCTGCCTCCCCCATCTGGACCAGCGTTTCAGCCAACTCCAGCGGTGACCGTGCCGCCATCACACATTGGATGTACAGCGGCGCCAGACGACTGTCCCGGGAGAGGACCCGCTCTGCCGCGCGCGCCGCCTGCATGTAGCTGGCGCGGGACTTCACCTCCACCGCCAGCAACTGCGTCACTGCGGCGTTCAGTGCGCGCCGGTCCAAAGCCACCGCCTCCAACATGCCCTCCAGCCGCTCCAGGTCGCGTTCGTTGGAGCGATGGAGCAGGGCCCTCATCGCCCAGCTCACCTCTTCATCGTATGGCGACGTCAGCCGAGCCCCACAGGCATCAAGGAAGGCGCGCTCCACATCCCTGACGGGGAGATACGCCGCGCGCGAAAGCAGGCCAATGCGCGCCTCCGGCTCGGGGCGAGCCAGCACCTGCCCGAGCAGCGCGGACAGCTTGCGGTCGGAGGTCTCGGTGAGGCGGTTCGCGGGGATGTCTCCCAGCCGTGAAGCCACCACCCAATCAGGGTCCTCCACAGCGCGGGCGAAGACGGCCCAGGTGGGCTCGCGCTCCAGGTGGTCCCAGAGCGCGCGCAGCAGGGCGATGCGCACGTCCCGATGCAGGCTCATTCCGTCCAACTCCAGGAGCCGCTCGTAGGCGGCCTCCACGCGCAGCTCCCCCAGCAGGCGCACGACCTCCTTGGCCACGGTGACTTTGGTGAGGGGGACGCCCGCCAGCAGGGACAGCACGCGCGCGGGAGGCATGCCGTTGAAGGCACGGCGCAGGCCATAGATGGCGATGCGCGCACGGGCATCCTCCAGGCAGCGCAGCAGCGTGGTCACGCCTTGCCCCTGGTCGCACCGGCCCAGCACCCGGATGGCCCTCTCCCGCACCACGGGCCGCGCGTCGTCCACCAGGGTGCACAGTCCCTCCATCGGCCCCCAGGTCAATGCCGCGAGTGTCGAGACACCCCAGAGCAACGTCGGCGTGTCTCGCTCCGGGTCCTCGACCAGCCGGCAGACCGCGTGCGAGTAGAGGGCGCTCTGCCGCGCGGTCCACCGGAAGAAACCGCGGTCATCGAACGCCAGCAACCAACCCGTCTTCTCCGTCGAGAAACGACCGGTGATGACGGGCGCGCTCAGGTAGGGCGTCAGCAGCTCCTGCCTGCGCCGATGCAGGTACGTGTTCACGACCGGGAAGCAGATGACGCTGGCATCGGCCTTGAGCAGCTCGGGCAGGAAGCCGTCGAAGGCGGCCCACGCCCGTCGCCGGAGCACCACCAGGGCGGAGTGCGCCTCCTTTCCCAGGCGAAGCGCGACCCGCTTCAGTCCGGAGCTCAGCTCGGGATGCAGCGGTCGCGCCGCATCCTCCGAGTGGGCCAACGCGATGACTTCGGAGAACCACCCCAGGTCGAGGAACCGCCGGACCGTGGCGCCCACGGTGGCTTCGAAGCCCGCGCGGTCGTGCTTGGACTGCCACTGGGCCATCCCCAGCGCCAGCAAGGGCCAGGGCGTCTCCTCCCGCATGGACACAATGAGTTCCCGCAGTCCCGCGACCAGACTCACACGAGCGCCCAGGCTGTTCACCAACTCGAGCAGCGGCCCGCCCCGCTCGCGCTGAGCCCATCCCCGGGCAATGTCCAGGAGCTGGGGCGCGGCGGCGCGCACCTCGTCATCGGTGAGGTACTCGCCCACGCGAGCGTTGAAGAGCCGACCACGCTCCTTGAGGAGGGTGGCCAGCCACGTCGCCCCCCA
This sequence comes from Myxococcus sp. AB056, assembly GCF_006547365.1. Lineage (NCBI taxonomy): Bacteria > Pseudomonadati > Myxococcota > Myxococcia > Myxococcales > Myxococcaceae > Myxococcus > Myxococcus sp. AB056. The sequence continues at coordinate 27,849 of NZ_VHLB01000090.1, forward strand.
TTCGGGGGCCCTGGCGAAGGTGCGCAGCAGCAACGTCTCCGCGAACTCCGCCGTCTGATAGGACAGGTCGGCCGCGTCCAGCGCGTCGCGCAACATCCGGCCCACCGCCTCGGTGTGCTCGCGGCGCCACACGCGGCGAGGCCACCGCACGAACGCGCCCAGCATCAGCATCCGCACGGGGTCCTGCTCGTTCTTGCGCGCCAACGCCAGCGGCAGGGCACGGTCCACCAAGGCGGGCTCGTCCGGACGCAGCCCGGGGATGGCCAACAGCGACGCCAACGCCATGCCTCGCACGCTGGCATCCGGGTGACCGATGTATCCCTTGAGCGCCGCCTCCGCTTCATCCCACGGCAGCAGGCATGCGTACCCCATGCGTTGCTCGGGCCGGGAGCCCAGGGCCACCACCTCATGGAGATGGCGGCGCGCCTCGCGCTCACGCAAATCGATGGGCAGCGCGGTCACCGTCTCCAGTGCGATGACGCCATCGCGGTTCCTCGCGGCGACGCTCCAGCGTGCATGGACGCGCTCCCGTTCGCGGACATCGGAAATGGAGCGGAGCAGCTCCGTCCCCCAGTCCGGCGCCACATCCACCGTGGCGCACCACGCCTCGACGACGACGCGGCGCGCGGTCTCGGAGAGCCGGGGGAGCAGCGTCTTCGCATCCCCCAGTGAGCTGGGAGCATGACGAACGAGCCACGCGAGCGAGTCCATGCTCAACCGCGCGGCGGCGCGGGCAAACTGCCCCTCGAAGGGGGCCGCGTGCTCGTGCCGCTGGAGCAGCGACACGGCAGCCTCGGGCCGATGGAGCGCCAGGCAATGCCAGTCGTCATAGGTATCGGGATGGATGCGGCGGGAGAGCAGCAGCTCGAACAACTCCAAGGCCGCGTCGGGGGCCTGGTCAGCGATGCGATGCAGGTACGCGTTGAGGGACATGCGCGTCACCGGATCGGGCTCGCCCGTCACGGCCCTCAAACGTGCGGCGAAGACCTCCGCGAGGATGCCGGGGGCGTTGTGCGCCATCCGACTCCAGAAGCGCACACTGGGGCGCGCCAGGGCGCTGGGGAGGTGACGGCGAATGCCCTCGGACGTCGCCAAGGGGACGGCATCCGCGAAGTCAGGCACGCCCGTGCAGGTGGCCAGCCAGTCGAGATACGCATCGATGACGGCCTGCCGCCGCGTCTTCACGAACCCCCGGAGGAGTCCCTCCTGGCGGCGAACGGCGCACGCCATCTTCAGGGCCTCCAGCGCCTGGGCGTCGTCACAGGCCAGGGGCACCAGTCGGAAGGCCAGAGAACGAACACGAGCGGACGCATCGGTGGTGGCGGAGAGCACCTGCCCCCCATCGCGCCAGGTGAACTGGGCACACAGGGCGAGGTACCGCTCGAAGGCATCCCCTTGAGACAGCATCCCAAGCAACTCGCGGACGCCAGGGTTCGTCGGCGCCAGGCGCCCCAGTTCCACCATCCTGCGGACGCGAGCATCGTGGTGGATACCGGACAGCTCGTCGCGCAACTCGGAGAGGCGAGGCTCGTGCATGGCCGCGGGAGACTGCCCGACGTTCCCGCGCCTGACAAACGACCGCCCCCCTTCAAAGCCTGAGCAAAGCGACCCGCCCGCGCGCGGGCTCCAGCGACTCCGCGCGCGAAGACGGGCTGGGGCGATACAGACTCAGATGAAGTAGTCCGGGAGCAGCTCCGCCCCGGGCACCAGCTGGTACTTGTCGAAGTCCGTCACGCCCACGCCGCGGAGGACCTCCTCGTCGATGCAGAAGTTGCCGGTGAACTCGCGGCTCGGCTTGGTGAGGATGGCGTAGGCCGCGTCCGCCATGATTTCCGGCGTCCGGCAGCCGCGGATGGTCTCCTCCCCGCCCAGCAGGTTCTGCACCGCCGCGGTGGCGATGACGGTGCGCGGCCAGATGGCGTTCACCGCGATGCCGTCCGAGCGCAGCTCCTCCGCCATGCCCAGCACACACATGCTCATGCCGAACTTCGCCATGGTGTACGCGACGTGGGGCGCGAACCAGCGCGCCTCCATGTTGAGCGGCGGCGAGTTGTTGAGGATGTGCGGATTGCTGGCCTTCTTCAGGTACGGGATACACGCCTGCGAACACGCAAACGTGCCGCGCGTGTTGATGCCGTGCATCAGGTCAAAGCGCTTCATCGGCGTCTCGAGCGTGCCCGTGAGGCTGATGGCGCTGGCGTTGTTCACCAGGATGTCGATGCCGCCGAAGGTCTCCACCGCCTTGGCCACGGCGGCGGCAATCTGCTGCTCGTCGCGGATGTCCACGACACAGGGCAACGCCTTGCCACCGGCCTTCTCGATTTCCTCCGCCGCCGTGTAGATGGTGCCGGGGAGCTTGGGGTGCGGCTCCGTCGTCTTGGCGGCGATGATGATGTTGGCGCCATCCCGGGCAGCGCGGAGGGCAATGGCCTTGCCGATGCCACGGCTGGCACCGGTGATGAACAGCGTCTTTCCCTGGAGATTGGACATGGGGTGTCCTCCTATCACGAACGAGCGGACGGCTTCCGAGGCGCCACCTGGGCGACGGGCGCCATCACTTCGCGCCCTCGGAGAATGCGCGCTCGATGAGCATCTGCATGGGCGCGTGGGCCGGTAGCGTGCCAAACGTCTGTCCATGCGCTCCGCCCAGGCGGGACTCGCAGAAGGCATCCGACACGGCGGTGTTGCCCGCGCGAATCAGCAGCGACGCCTGGAGCGCCAACGCCAGCCCTTCCACGATGGTGCGCGAGCGCGCCTCCAGCGAGTCCGTGTTGGCCAGCTCCTTGCCCAGCCGCGCGGTGGCCTCGTCGTAGGCGGGGTGCCCGCCCTGCGCGGCCAGGAGCTCGGCGAAGAGGGCTTCCCGGCTGGCCGGCTCGCGCGACGCCGCGCGCAGCACGTCCAGGCACTGGATGTTGCCGCTGCCCTCCCAGATGGAGTTGAGCGGGGCCTGCCGGTACAGGCGCGGCAGGTTCGTCTCCTCCACGTAGCCCGCGCCGCCCAGGCACTCCTGCGCCTCGTTGACGAAGGAGGGCGTGCGCTTGCACACCCAGTACTTCCCCACCGCCGTGGCGATGCGGCAGAACGCGGCCTCCTTCTCGTCCCGAGGCGTGGCGTCCACCGCGCGGGAGACGCGCCCGGTGAGCGCGACGTGGGCCTCCAGCTCCAGCGCCAGGTCCGCCAGCACGTTGCGCATCAGCGGCTGGTCGATGAGCCGCTTGCCGAACGCCACGCGGTGGCGCGTGTGGTGGATGGCCTGCACCAGCGCCTGACGCATCTGCCCGCTAGAGCCAATCATGCAGTCCTGCCGCGTCAGCGCGACCATCTCCAGGATGGTGGGGACACCGCGGCCCTCCGCGCCCACCATCACCGCGTAGGCACCATGAAGCTCCACCTCCGAGCTGGCGTTGCTCCAGTCGCCCAGCTTGTCCTTCAGCCGCTGGACGCGGATGGCATTGAGCGCGCCGTCCGGCGTGAAGCGCGGCATCAGGAAGCACGACAGGCCCCCCTCCGCGTGCGCCAGCACCAGGAAGGCGTCGCTCATGGGCGCGGAGAAGAACCACTTGTGGCCCACCAGCGCGTAGGGCTGCCCGGGCCCGCGGCCTTCACCCAAGCGGTGCGCCTTGGTGGTGTTGGTGCGCACGTCGGAGCCACCCTGCTTCTCCGTCATGCCCATGCCAATGGTGGCGCCCGACTTCTGCGCGGCGGGGATGAAGCGGCTGTCGTAGGACGCCGAGCGCACGCGCGGCAGCCACTCCATCGCCACCTCCGGCTGGTGGCGCAGCGCGGGCACTGACGCATACGTCATCGTGAGCGGACAGCTCGTCCCCTGGTCCGCCTGGTTGTGCAGATAGAAGAGGGCCATGCGCGCCACGTGGGCGCCGGGCTTGTCCTCGTTGCGCCAGGCGAAACCCGACACGCCGTGGGCCATGCCCAGCTCCATCAGCCGGTGATACGCTGGATGGAACTCCACCTCGTCTCGGCGGTTGCCATAGCGGTCGAAGGGCCGGAACTTGGGCTTGTTCTCGTTGGCGAGGAACGCCAGCTGCTGCATCTCCCCGCCCACCACGGGGCCGTACTTCGCCAGGTCGGCCTCCGCCCAACCGCCGCCCTCGCGGGCCACCACCTCGCGGAGCACGGTGTCCGTCGTCCACGCGTCGTACTCGAGCAGCGGAGGCTGGTTCGTGACTTCGTGCGTGAGGAAACCGGCGGCAATGGCGTTGCGTTCCGTCATGATGAAGGTCCTCCTGGGGACGATGCCCGGTGCCCCTGAATTACCGTGAACACGCGCGGCAGGCCATCGCAACCCGAGGGGCGGCTGCGGCGTGTCACCGCTTCTTCGCCTGCTCCAGCTCCTCGACCAGCAGCTCCGAAACCTTCCGCACACGCGGTATGTCGAGCGCGGACTTCGCACAGACCAGGTGCAGCTCGCTGGTGGCATAGGGCCCCAGGTCCAGGTCGAGCGGCACGAGGCTCCGCTCCCGAACGAAGCGGTGCCGCAGGTCGCCCAGCACCATGGCCCCGACGCCTGCCTCGGCCGCGGCCAGCATCACCAGGTAGTTGTCAGCGGTGAACACAGGCGAGAAGCCGGGGATGATGGACTCCAACTGGGGATTGGGCGGCGTCGCATCGAACGGCGGCGCCCAGGCCACCCACGGAATCTGCTGGAGCGTGGGCCGCCTGGGCAGCTTCGCCTTGAGCGACTTCGCCACGAAGACGGCGTTGCGAATCTGCACGCCATAAACGCGCTTCAAGTCCGCGTTCGGTGGGCACCGGGCTCGCAGCGCGAGGTCCGCCTCGCCGCGCCCCAGGTCCAGGTACTGAATCCCGGAGAGCACCTCCAAGCGCAGCCCCGGGTGCTTCTTCGCCACCGCTCCCGAGAAGGGCGCGAGGAAGTCGAAGCACAGGTACGGCGCCGCCGTCACGCGCACCAGGCCGCGAGGCGACGTGTCCGACGACTCCGCCGCGCGGTGCAGCTCTCCGGCCCACTCCGCCATCTTCTTGGCCGGTAGCACCAGCCGCTCGCCCGCCACCGTCAGCACCGCCCCATCCACGCCTCTGCGGAACAGGGAGGCGCCCACCGCGTACTCCAGCGCTGCCAGCCGCCGGCTCACCGTGGGCTGACCGATGCGGAGCCGCCGCGCCGCCCCACTGAAACTGCCCGTCTCCGCGATGGCGAGGAAGAGCCGCGCGTCATCCCAGGAGATATCCATGAATGCATGACCTCATGCCTGAATCGCCATTTTCCATCCATTCTCGCATCGCTACCTTGCGCCTGTCTCGACGTGCAGGAGCCCCACCATGCGGAACCGTTCCCTTGCCCTCTCGTTCGCCACCGTGCTCGCCACCGCCGCCCTCACGGGCTGCGCCGTCACCTCACATGGCGTGCAGCCCTCCGCGCTCGGCAAGGCGCGCCCTTCGTCGGAGCTGCTCCCGATGCTGACGCAACCCGGCCCCGTGGAACTGGAGACGGTCGTCTCCTGCGACTGGGCCGTGGAGCGCGGCGGCCTCATCAACCTGGACCACCCCACCGCGAAGCGCGCGGGCCTGGAGGACGGGGATGAACCGGTCCAGGTCTTCTTCCACGCCCTCCGCCACCCGGAGAAAGGCCTCTTCATCGTCGACACCGGCGTGGAGACGGCGCTGCGGGACGCGCCGGAGAAGGCCGCCATGCGCGGGCTCGTCGCCAGCGCCATGAACATGGAGAAGATGACGGTGCACGCACCGCTGGGTGAGTGGCTGGCGAAGCAGCAACAGCCGCTGGCGGGCGTGTTCCTCACGCACCTGCATCTGGACCACATCACCGGCATGGCGGACGTGCCCGCCGGGACACCCGTCTACACCGGACCGGGTGAGGCCTCCGACCGCGCCTTCGTGAACCTCGTCGTCCAGGGCAACAGCGACCGGGCCCTGGCCGGCAAGCCGCCGCTGTCGGAGTGGACCTACGCGCGGGAGGACGCCGGCCTGTTCGACGGCGCGGTGGACATCTTCGGGGACGGCTCCGTGTGGGCGCTCTGGCTGCCCGGCCACACGCCCGGCACCACCGCGTACCTGGTGCGCTCCACGAAGGGCCCGGTGCTGCTCGCGGGGGACGTCAGCCACACCCGCTGGGGCTGGGAGCACGACGTGGAGCCCGGCTCGTTCAACAACGACGCGGACCGGGCCACGGTGAGCTTCAAGAAGCTGCGCGCGTTCGCCCATGCGCACCCCGAGGTCGAGGTGCGCATGGGCCACCAACACTGACGCGCGCGGGCCTCAGTTCCGGGTGTGCTGCCGGAAGAAGTCCCACATGATGGAGGTGCCGTCCGGCCCGGACGGGTCGGCGAAGGGATAGCGCGAATCCCCGCCGGGCCAGGCGTGGTCCATCCCCTGGATTTCGATGTGCCGCGCCACCAGCGAGCCGCCGTAGACGTAGTCCTCCACCGTATACGCGCGCCCGCCGGGCACACTGGCCCGCGTCACCTGCGTGGCCACCGGACGGATGCTGTCGTTGGCCACACCGTCATCGCCGTAGTCGCTGGTCTGGAGGAACTGCCGCGTCGCCTGCCGGCCGTTGACGATGTTGACGACGCTGTCCTTCGTCCCGTGCACGACGAGCACCGGCACCGTGTGACGCGGACGGCCCGAGCACTCCCACGCGTCCCGGCCCCGGTCATCCGGGTGGTAGATGCTGCCGAAGAGCATCGCGAAGCCCGTGCCCGAAATCGTGGTGGCCGCCTTGTACATGGCGCCCGCGCCAATCATCCCCGCGGCGAACACGTCCGAGTAGCAGGCCAGCAGCGTGCCCGTAAGCACCGCGCCGGAGCTGACGCCGCCCACGTAGATGCGGCGCGCATCCACCGCGTAGTGCCGCTTCACCTGCTCCACCATGCCCACAACGAGCGCGGGCTCACCGTGGCCTCGCGTCTGGTTGAGCACCAGCATGAAGTTCCAGCACTGCGTGGGGTTCGCGAACGTCGCCTGGTTCGGGTACAGCACCAGGAACTTCTCCGCGTCCGCCTTCTCGTTGAGGCGCGAGAGGCCGGCGAACTGGCTCGGGTTCTGGAAGCAGCCGTGCAGCGCCACCACCAGGGGCAGCGGCGTGTCCGCCTGGTAACCCGTGGGCACCCAGAGCTGGAAGCCCCGAGTCCCTTCGATGCCATGGACCCAGGTGCCGGCGCGCGCGGGGGCCGCGGCGGTGAGCGTGAGGACGGCGAGCAGCAACAACCCCGTGCGCGAGCACGTGACAGCGTTCCGCTTCATTGGCTGACTCCTTCGGGGTGGGGGGACCACGCTCAGCCCGGCTGCCGCGCATCCGCCGCGGCGTCCTCGACTCCGGCCAGGAAGGCCTCCACTGCGTCGGCGACCTTGTCGGGCTGGTCATGCGGTGACGCATGGCCGGAATCACTCAACACCTGGAGCCGTGCGTTCGGCAGCAGGTCCACATAGGCCTGCTTCGTGGACACGGGCGTGTAGTCCCTGTCGGACGCGAGCACCAGCACTGGGCAGGTGATGCCGCCCAGGTGCCGCATGACGCTCCACCCCACCAACCCCTTCGTCGCGCGCAGGTACGCGTCCGGGTCGTTGGCGCTGAATATCTCCCGCGCGCGCTGACGAAGCGCTTCCTGCTCAGGCTTGGGGAAGAGCTTGGGCGCCAGGACCTTCGCCAGCACCGAGGGCCCCAGCAGCTTCAGCAGCGTCAGGCGCAGGCCGAACTCGAACTTGCGGCGCAGCGTGCGCGCCACCAGCTCCGGCCCGCTGTTGACGATGACCAGGCTGCGCACCAGCTCCGGCCGGTCCACCGCGAGCTGGAACCCCATCATCCCGCCCATGGACAGGCCCACCACGTGGACGCCGGTGAGCCCCAGCGCATCACACAGCCCGGCGATGTCCCGGGCGAAGCGCGGCACGCCATAGGCGCCCGGCGGCTTGCCGCTGCGGCCATGCCCCCGCGCATCAGGCACGATGACGCGATGGCGGCCCGTCAGTCTGGGTGCCACGGACTCCCAGTCCCGGCCAGAGGAGCCAAGCCCGTGAAGAAACAGCACGGGGGTGCCCTCACCCGATTCCTCGAAGTAGAGGGAGAGCTCCTCGAGCTGGAGCAACGGCATGTTCGGACCCCAGATTCAGGTAGGAAGCGTGTCGAACCGCAGGTCCGAAGCTACATGAACGAACGTTCGTTTTTCAAGAGTACCATATGAGCACCTCCCCCCGCTCTCGCCTGCGCGCCACGGCCGCCCGCCTC